>JANOIK010000921.1:0-3723 GCA_031407585.1 Planctomycetota bacterium
CTCCCTACCAAAATCTTCCGGCCCCCTCCCCCTTGAGGGGAGGGCTGGGGAGGGGGGATGCGCCACAACGGACTTGGTCTTTTTTATAGGGCACGCACATCCGGTTTGCAGTGGAGGCCGTGTACCCGCTTCAACCCCCTCCCTAACCCTCCCCTCAAGGGGGAGGGGACCGGAGGAAACTAGGAATTACTCAATCCACTCCGGCGTCACGACAACATAAATCGGCGACGCCGCCCCATCCGGCGCCCGCAGCCGCACGATCGCCGTTTGGCCGGGAGCGATCTCAATCCCCATTTCCAGCGCGTGCTCCGCGTCTTCGTACGTCACGCTAGCGTCGACCTCGACGGCGAGCGTTCGGCTCCTCTCTCGATCCGGTCCGTTGGCAGTGTCAATCGGCGCCCGATGCCCGACGACCCGCACCCGCGTGCCGGAGAAGGAAAACTTGATCTTCCGACCTTCGATGGAAGGCACCTGGCCGCCGGCCATGAACTCTGCGGGATGATCGAGATTGGTAATCAACTGCGGGCCGCCCAATGTCTTCGTGAGCTTGTGCTTGGCGAGCACTCCGAGCGTGGCGCCGATCGCCGCGGAGTCGAGCACGGTCCCAGCATCGTCCGGGCCGACGAACTCGGCCAGATCGCCGCTCAAATCCTCTAACACGCTGAGCGTGTACTTGATTTGCCCTGGCTGCGGTCCACCCGCGGGAGCAGGCGGTATGGGCTTGTAGTTGCGCACGTTGACGACCACATAATCCTCCGGCTGTAGGGCGTGGTCCCCGGCTTCGTCGTCGAGTCGATCCACGTGAATCGTTTCGCGTTTCCCCTGCGCCCCGTCGGCGCGCCGAGCGGACCGCAAAATGTACGCGTCCAACGGCTCATCGTTCGCCGTGCGGCGCACGTGCTCCACGGCATCCTGCAGCGTCACGATGCCCACAAGCGGCATGTGCAGCTCCTCGTCGCCGCCCTTGTGCTGGATGACGAGGTCGTAAAACGCCCTGCCCGAGCTCGCTGGAGCATCCAAAGGCGCCACGGGCATCTCCGCGGGCGCCACCGGCGACGGAAACACGGCCTGCGGGCCCGGCGGCGTGGCGACGATCGCCTGCGCTACGGCGACTTCGACGCGATCGCCCGGGAGCAGAGTGTAGTCCGTGTCCCCCGAAACACACCGCTGATCAGCAAGCCAACGAGCCGGCAGCACGCGCTCGTCGCCGAAGTAACCCTTCGCCGCGCGAATAACGCGCACGCTCTCGATTTCGTACTTCTTGGCCGACGCCGCAAGCACATCCGACAGTTGATGCGTCTTCGGTTCCTGCGTCCGCAGATAAAGGCTCCCCCCGTCAACAATCCCCGGCCCCGTGATCGAAAGGTCGATCATCTCGCTGCCACGGCTGGCGACGCGCACGGCCACGCGGCTGGCGCCTCCCTGCTCGTCCCGAAGGGCGGTTTCGATTTTACGGGCCGCTTCATCGACCGTAAGACCGGCGACGGTCACTTGCTCGTCTGGCGAGAGAAGTAGTTTTCCGTCGGGCTGGACAATCGGCTGGATCGAAAACGCGCTGCCCCCGCGCCAATGGGACTTGCTGGTCCGACCAGTCACCTCGATGAGGTCGCCTACCTGGAGACAGTAGCTCGGGTCGCCAGCTTCCACGCTGGTCGGCGGAATAGGCTTCGAATCGACGTTGCCCAAGGCCTGGACCGGCGCCGGCGACGGCGTGCTGACAAAGACCTTGTTGATGCTGAGATTCACAATCGAGCGGCTGCTCACGGTACGATCAACCTGGATCGCCCCGCGACGCACCTCCCCTGATAGCGAAACCCGGCCTTCTTGCTCCCCGTCGCGAATCGTCTGAGCGCCTTCGATCGAGAGATTGCCGTTGGGCTGGATGCCGACGATCTCACAGGCAATCTGAAAGCTGACCGGCTTTCCCGCTTCCGCGTCGGGTCCGCCGGAGAGTCGCGTGCGGTACTCGACCATCACGGTGATCACGTCGTGAACCTGGAGTTCGCCCGCGCGATCCTGGTTCGCGGGCGGCGGGTCCGAGGCAGGCGCATCCGCGGCGGCGATGAAAAGTCGGTCGCCAGGCAGAAGTTGATAATTCGTCTCGGTGCTGCCGCCCCGAACGATCTCGTGCCAGTCCACCTGCAACGTCTGTTCGGCCCCGACGCCGTCAGCCGCCGGCCGCGCGATCCAGATTTTGACCTCGTCAGGCCGGGAAACGCCGCCGACATTGGCTATGGCGTCGAGGACCGTTTCATTGCCCGTGATCGGCGCTCGCACGACGTAGTCGCCGCGCTTCGCGTTCTGCGTGATGATGTAGACGATCTTGCTGTTGTTCTCCACAACGCGGATCGACGCATACGGGTCCGTAAACTCGCGAGCCAACTGCTCCTCGACCGCCGCTTCAGCCTGATCGACCGTGAGGCCGGCGACGCGAACAGAGAACTGCCCTCCCAACTGAACCCTCCCATCCATGTCGACGAGCGCCCGAACGGGCTCCCAATGATTGGTCGCGGTGTAAGCGGGCAATTGCACCCCGCCCGAAGTCGACGCCGCCGCATGGTCTTGCTTACCGCCGTAGCGAATCTCCAAAACGTCGGGCGGCTCGATGACGTGAGGAAGCTTGGCGAGTGCGGCGAATTCTTCGCGGACGGACTCGGGGAGAGCGGCTCCCTTGACTTCGATGCCAAGCGGTTCTTCCTCGACAAGTAGGTGGGTGCGGGGCTCGGCGATCCATTCATCGAACGTTACCAACCGAGTTGCGCCTTTAGCGCCGGCAGCACTCGCTGCCGGATCCTTAGCGGCAACGCGTTCAACGCGAATAATCTGCCCCGCGGCGATCGCGGCGAGCAGCATGGGGACGGCGAGTTTGCGCATGGTCGATTCCTCCTTGAATCGGGGAGTGACGAGGCGGTGAATACGGTGCGTGAGCGATGAGCGCCGGCGGGCGCTTGGCACGGCTGGGAGAAATCCCAGCGTGCGCGGGGGAGTCGCGACGGTATACAGTTCCGCCGTGCGCAGCAGCGAGTTGGCGAGCGTCGTGGCGCCGTCCGCCAAATCCCGGGCGGCGGCGGCGTCGCACGACCATTCCGCCGCTTCATCGAACCGGCGAACGGCCAGCCACACTAGCGGGTTGAACCATTGCGGCAGCGCCAGCACGCGCATCGTGAGCGACTTCCACAAATCGCGGCGGCGGATGTGGGCGAGCTCGTGCCGCAGAATCGCGGCCCGCTCGCCCGGCGCGAGCGCCGTCCACAACGGCCGCGGCGCGAGCACAAGGTACCGCCACGGAATAAATGCCACGAGCGGCCCCAGCGCCGCGGTAATGCGAAATTCCGGGTGCCATGCCCACGTCCGCGTGGGCATGCCGCGTAACGAGCGTCTCATGCCCACGCGGACGAGGGGATGGCGCCCCGCGGACTTGTCCAAGAGCTCACGGCGCCACTCGGCCTCCCACGCGGGATCATCCGGCGCCGCGCCCCTTGGCAGCGTGCGAAGAATCCGCACGTAACGGTATGCCGCAAACGCCGCGAGGACGCCAGCCCCGAGCGGCCAAACGATGAGCGCCCTTCGCCCGATCCACTCCGACCAGGAGATCGGCGGCGGTGCCGTGATCTCAGTCGCCGGAACCTCGCTGAACACGACCGCCGTGGACGAAAGAACTCGCGATGGCGTCGGCATAACGATCGCCGGGACGGGCTCCGCCTCGACTTGAAGCGTCAGCGG
>JANOIK010000958.1:0-11441 GCA_031407585.1 Planctomycetota bacterium
GGGTAACGGGTAGCGTATGGGTAACACAGCGCACCGCTACCATGCTCAGTAAGCAGGTATTTGCATCCTCCTCCGTTCCTGATAGCCTCACCGCACTCCGGGGTATTGTCGTAACCGGGGCATCGCGATGCTCTCTTCTAAGGGAACATCGAGATGAGGATATTATCAAAGCGTCAGCTTAAGGAGTTGGTTCTGTATTCACCGCAGCATGTCGCACGATTGGAACGGGCCGGGCAATTCCCCAAGCGGGTACACCTTGGCCCCGCCCGAGTGGGGTGGGTTGAGGCTGAAGTGCTGGATTGGCTCCAGAAACGGCTGGCGGACCGAGACATACCTAGCCGACACTCCTAATTGAAGGAGCGGGTGATCGGGTTTGCAAGCCCGGTCACCCCATTGCGCACTGCTTGAATTCTAGATATCGCCGATCAACGGATGCAGATGAATAGAAAGCTACTTTTGGCCTGTGTTCCTACAGTTTGCTTTGCGGCTCCAAAAGCGATGACTGGTTAGTGTTTCGTTGCGGATACGCTTGATGAACCCCAAGCATCCACGCACCGATGATATCGGTAATGCGTTGCTGTTCTTAATGGAGTGAGACGCCGAATTGGTCCAGGGTTTGGCCCATAGCGTCCAATACGAAGCCGTAATTGGCCTTGCGTTGCTCGCCGTAGAAATGCAGCGCCGATACCTGTGCTTCGGTTGAATCAAGCACAATAAGTGGCGATCCGGAATTGCCGGCAAGCGTAGACAAGTCGTAGGCAACGGCCCATTTGCGGCTGTCGAAAGGATTGCTGCCGGCTGCCCCGCTGATCAGACCGGAGGCGCATCGTTTGTAGCCAAACCGACGGTCAAAGATCCGGATGAGGACTTCCTCGAGTTCGTGGCCTGGCGGCGGAACACCCGAACCCGAATAGATTTGCGCTGAAGCGGGGAAACCGATGATTGCCGCGGTTTCATCCTTTTGCGGACGCTTGCTGGTCATTGCAAGCGGATCGGGCCTAATCGGGTTGCCGACAAAAGGGCCGCCCAAGCGCAACAGCGCCATATCCAATTCTGCAAAATCGCCGCCTCGTCCAATGTGATGCGGCGCCATCCAGGCCACATCCTCGACTCGGAATCGACGTCCGGCACCTCCGAGCTGACCATCGAAGTTGACGCAATATGTGTTGCGCAACCTGAAGGGCGGCTGGGTTTGGTATGCATCGTGGATCATCGCTTCGACGACATGCCGGTTAGTCATAACCAGATCGGGGGCGACAAGAAAACAGGTGCCGTCATAATAAGTATCGATGCCGGGCGGGGCGGGCAGGTCGAAGGTTTCAATGCGGCCGACCGAACGGGAAGCGTTCTCGAGAAGTATCTTGTTACGATTGAGGGCGTCGACGAACGGGCCGTTGGGCTGGCCTTTGACCGTCAAGCCGTCCCCCTCGAAGAAAAACACGGGTCTTGACCCGTCCGCAACAATGACGGCTTCCGCCGCCCCACTGAAAGGCATCAAGTCATCATCTTCGTCGTCGTCGTAGAGTTGCCCCAATATTCGTTCGATGTCTCTACGAAGTTCGTCGGGGACTTCTCCCGGCTCCACCCCGTCCCAAAAGCTTCCGATTCGCTCTTCCAGCTCAGCCTTCAGAGGAAGCTTAGCACCTGTCGGTGAAGTAAACGGAAGAAAACTATTCCCGGATTCCAAGGTTTTTGCCAGTCGAACGATCGGTTTTTCGGGCAATCCAGAAGATTGTTGCATGACGAATCCTTTCTTGTATTATATCTATAACGGGGGAGGCATCAATGAAATTTGTCAGCGGTTTCTTTTCGGCTTGCCTTCTCTTGGTGGTTTTGAATGGAGGAGCGAGCATGGCTGCCGACAATCCCGATCCTGCAGTGAAGGCAGCGGCCGACGCAAAGGCAATCGCAGAAGCCGAGCGTGATGCCGCCAAGGCGCGGCTCGATAAGGCCAAAGCCGAAGCCGAGCTTGCGGCTATCGATGCGACAACCGCCGCGAATAATGCTGGAGCGATCGCCGCTGCTGAAAAAGCAGGTTATGATAAGGACAAGGCCGCCGCCGACGCAAAAGCGGCCGCGATCGCCGCCGAGCAAGCTGCGGTCAAAGCGAAGTTCGGCAGCATCAGCGCAAATTCTGTAACGGCGGGTGAGGTGACGGCGGGAACCAACGCCGGTCTAACGGAAGCGACCATCCTTGCGTCCCGCGCGCTCGATGTGCTCGCGGCGGCGGCCGCACAAGTCGTCGACCGCGATGTCATAATTCTGACCGGCAATACCAAACCCCAAACGGGCAATTATCGGCTGTACAAGTTCAAGCACCGGATGACGACAACGCTGTTCCAGCAGGCCAACCTGGCGAGCACTCAGGCAGAGACAGCGTACAATGATTATGTCAACCGACAGCCGGTCGTCAGCGGCGGGCAGGCTGAAAGCGTTGGCGCAATAGTGACGGGTGTTGGCGCTGCGCTCGATGCGGCGTCGAAGATCGCCAGCTTTTTTCAGACCACTTACAAATTCGACAATATTCCGGTGCAGGGAATCGATGACGACCTGTTCGCTGCTGCGGTTGCAGGAAAGATCGTCGGACATGCGGCCTATCTGCCCGGGCGGATGACGAGTTCCGCTGGCGCAGATGCGATTTTCGTCGAGCTTGAAACGATAGCCAACGCCCGACTTTCCTCCGCCTCGCGCCAGGCGACAGGCGAAGCGCGGTTGGAGGCGCTCCAAGCAACGGCGGAGAAAGCCAAAGATGCCGGGGCAAAGCGGGAGCTGAAATCTCTTATCGATGGGACTATTCGCGCGATCGCCGCCGAAAAGGCCGCGAGCAAGGCGTTCGACGACTTCTTCGCCGCGCTGTCCGCAAGCGAGGGCGGCAAGCCGGCGATCGGTACGATAATCGAGGAACGCAATGTGGCCGATCTGCTCGGACGCGGCCTGTCATCGCTTTACCTTAAAGTGAATATGCAGGGTGGTGGCAGCTACACGCGCAAGAGCCTGTGGAATTTCCTCGGCGCCCAACCCTTTTTCGTCACGGGCGGCGTGGTCGCCAACTATGTGCTGACGGATGCCGATGGCAAAGTGATCAAAAGCGGAAACCTTGCCAAGCATGCCGGCTATCATTCGGTGGGGGATATCAACTATTAACTCGGCGTTCGCGTCGCACGTCACCCCCGCGTTTCACGCAAAGCGGATCTGCGACAGCGCGGTCAGCGGCGGCGGAGTAACGAGGGCTTCCTCGCCAGATCCGAGCGGATCGAAATCGGGCAAATTGCCGAACCCCAGCGCACTGCGCACCGCGATGCCGCGGATCGGAACCTGCGTCGCAATGCCGAGCTGCGGAGACACGAATTGGCCGAACACGAACTCCTCGGGTTGCAGACTGCGTTCCTGGTTCATCTCATAGCCCGTCGCGCAAAGTTGGCCCGTCTCGTCATGAATGAAGGCGATGATCTTCCAAAAGGCGAGCGGGATCCTGACCCCGTACATAGTCGGATCGGCGACGTCGAAATAGGGCCCGGTGAACACCGATATATCCATCGCGTCGCCGCGCGCATGGTCCAGTGCGTAATCCTCGAGCGCCAGCCAAATCGGTGCGTTGAACGCCTGCATTTGCGGCGTGGCGTTGGTAACGTGCATCGAATCACGGTTGCCGCGCTTCGCCGTCGCTTCGTCGCCCCAACCCGGATCCTCGCGCCGCGTCATGTGGCCGCGGCTGAAGCGGGGCGGGTCGCCATAGCATTCGTTCATGATCTGCTGCTCGCGTGGCAGTCGCGGGTCCCATTTCCAGCCGACCCTCTTGCTCTTGCGCGACTGGCCGCCGCTGATGTTCACGGCGCTGAAGAAACACATCCGTCGGCTGCGGCTCATCACCACCGAATAGTGCTCGTAGCGCAGCTCGGTTTCGGTCGTGCCGTCGAGCTGGAACGCAAACACGTCGGCCGCGTCGCGCTCTACTTGCGGCAGCGGCACGTCGACGCCGAGGAAGCCGGGCACATAGCCAGGCCGCTCGCGATAATCCTCGACCGGCGCTTCCTCGCCGGCAATGTCCTCGCCCGACGGCGCCGGTATGGGGACCGCCGCCGGGCGGAGCGTCGCGTTGGCGGCGGGCACGGGCTGACCTACGGTGATGGTGATCGGGATGGTCCAGCTTGCCGGCTGCGCGGTCGCCTGGAGTGCCGATCCGGAGGGCGGCCGGCCCGAAACCGGACTTGGAACGGCACCTTCGCGCTCGGTCTGCTCCCAGAAAGCAGTCCATGGCCCGTCCCCGGGGGTCACGCCGCCTTGACCGCCCTCGAAGTTCAGACCGAGATCGACGAGCCGCGAATCGAGCCCGAGGTCGGCAGCCGGCACGCCGAAATTGGCGTCGAGATAGCGGCCGCCGAAATGGAGCGCGACGACGCGACCGGTGGCGACGTCGATCACTGCCGAACCCGAATTGCCCCCAAGCGTCGAGCTGTCGTGGGTAATAGCTTCGACGGACTTCCCGAAGCTCCTCACCGGCCGTCGGCTGAGCCACTTGCCCGGCTGCAGCCGCTTGACGTTGAACAGGTTGTTGAACACTTGGCGCTGCACCTCAGCATCGTTGCGTGGGTCGAATGCCGGATAGCCGATAACGACCACGTCGGGTGCTGGCCCGGATATCGGGGCGTCGCCTTGCCGCGACAGGTTGAGCGGCTGCACCGTCTCCGGCAGCTCGCGGACGCGCAGCACTGCCATGTCCCAATAAGGGTGGATGAGCAGCGCCTCGTCGATCTGGAACTGTGTCTCGCCGGTCCGGCCGACCTCCTCGACGAAGTTGATCTCGCCAGTATAGCCGGGGCGAAACACCAGCCCCTTGCGACCGAGGCCCGCGACCAGCAGCTCGGCGACATGGCGGTTGGTCATCAGCAGGCCGTCGCCGACAAGGAATCCGGTCCCGGCATAAGGCAGGCTCGGATGCTCGGGAATCTCGATCCGGCCGATAGCCGGGATGCGGGGCAGGATCGTAGCGCGCGCCGCCTCGGCGTTGAGATGCAGCCAGTCCTGATGCTCAACCTGATAATCGTCGTTTCGGATGTCAACGGCAGGACGGCGGTCGGGAATGATGATCGCCTCGACCGCGAACTCTTCGCTCGGGTCCATTGCTTCGGGCGTATCGAGCTTTGCGAGAGCGCCTTCGATCGCGGCCTTGTCCTCGCCGCGCAGATTGTCGAAATCCATGACCGGGGGCGCCGTCGTCTTGGCCAACGATTCGAGGACTGTTTCTTCGTTTTCAACGCCGCCGGTCTGTGCGGTGCGAAGGAATTGGGCGGCGCGAACCGCTTTGTCATGGGACATAAACAGCCTTTCCTGTTGGCCGGAGTCCGCCGTAGCGGCTCGACTCGCCTAAGACGAAGATAGTCTCGCGAAAAAGGAGTGACGGCAACCCCATAATAGAGTAGCCTGACTATTCTAGTTTTGACGTTGGCCAGCTCAACGTGTTCGCTTGGCGTAACAAGATAAACGGGGTGATAGTCTTGATCAAACGGAATATCCGCTGCGATGTCCAGTTGAGTTCGATTGGACGACTCTGCGGATGGCACACAGTTGGAAGGGAGGAAGAAGATGAGCGAGGAAGTGCAAGAGGAGGACAAGTGGTGTTTCGCCTGGTTTGCCGATGAGGACATGGCGCAAGCTACAACCCGGGGCGCGCTTCAGAAGAACGCCAAATGGGATTCAGGGGACATCATCTCCATCGCTTTCCTAGACGGCACCGATCAGCAGAAAGCGCTGGTGAAGCAATATTCCGACGAATGGGTTGATGGGCTCGCCAATCTCAGTTTTAGCTGGGTAGCCGACCCGGACGATTCCGACATCCGCATTTCGTTCAAATATAAGGGCAGCTGGTCGGTGATCGGCACGACCTGCCGAAGTGTCCCGAAGTCCGAGGCAACGATGAACTTCGGGTGGCTGGGGCCGGACGTGTCGGCGCCCGAGGCGAAGCGAGTTATCCTCCATGAGTTCGGCCATGCGCTAGGCATGATCCATGAGCATCAGAACCCGTTCGGCGGGATCAAATGGAACAAGCCAGCCGTCATCGCCGACCTATCCAATCCACCCAACAGCTGGGACCTCGCCAAGATCGAGCGAAACATGTTCAAGCCCTACAATAAACGAGAGGTCAACGGCACGCAGCTCGATAAGCAATCGATCATGCTTTACCCGATCCCGGCGAGCTGGACGACGGACGGCCTTTCGGTCGGCTCGAACAAGGAGCTGTCGGCGACCGACCGGGCATTTATCCGCCAACAATATCCGTAACGTCATGGCACTTAAGGATCGCGCACTGGTCGTCGGCATCAACCGTTACCCGGGGCTTGACAAGCCACTGAAGGGCGCTGAACCTGACGCCGATGACTTCTTCAAATGGGTGACGACGGCGGGAGGCGTCAAAAAGAAGAATGTCACCCGAATAGTATCAAGCGACTATGCCCCCGCGACCGACCCGTGGGACGAACAGCCTGCCCGCGAAGTCATCGCGAGATTCTTCTATGAGGTGGATCGGGCCTCGGAGGCCAACAACGCGGCCGGCCTCGGCCTGCGCGCAGGCAAGCGGCTTTACATGTTCTTTTCCGGCCACGGCTTCGCGCCAGCGCTAGACCAATCGGGCGTGCTGATGGCCAATGCGTCGGCTAATGCGCCAATGAACTTCGCCGCGAAATTGTGGGCCGATCGCATGTATCAGGGCGGCTGGTTTGACGAGGTCCTGCTGTTCCAGGATGCGTGCCGCGAGCCGATGAAACTGGCGGAGCTTGAGCCCCCCTTCCTCAACAAGCGCACCATGCCAAACATGGCGAAGCGCCGCCGCTTCGTGGCGCTGTCCGCGAAGAACAATCTGCTGTCGCTGGAAAAGCCGCACAACGCCCATGTTCGCGGAGTTTTCTCACTGACCCTCATGGACGGCCTGCGCGGCGGCGCGCGAGATCCTGCTACCGGCGAGATAACGGCAGGGCAGCTCAAGCGCTATCTTCAGGACAATATGAAGAAGCTGCTGACACCGGCCGAGCAGGCCGATACGACGATTGCGAACGAACCGGATGTGTCCGATCCGGATCGATTTGTCATCGTTGGTCCGCCGCCAGGATGGTCGCAGACCGATGCCGACAATTTTCCCGTCAGCGTCAATCTAAACGGGCAAACCGACGCGCGCATCCTCGGCGCCGACCTCGCCGAGGTCGCGAAAGACCGCAACGCCCCCGACCCGTGGCTGCTCGAGCTGCCACGGGGCCTATATCGGGCGGTGGCGGGGCCCCGTATGAGCGATGTGTTCAAGGTGACCGGCGCGCTGCGCGCGGACGGGTCGAAGGAGCCGATCAATGTCGTCCTCAACTAGCCGACTGCGGATACGGGCAGGAGATCCGGCCGCCCAGATCAAGGTCCTCGACTCCAGCGCGAACGTGGTCGCCGAGGGAATTCACCAGCTCGACAAGCCGCTGCAGGACGGCTTCTACGAGATCAGGGTGAGAGTCGGATCCGAGATCCAGGAACGGCTGGTCGCGCTCGACGACAACCTTCCCGAACAGACCTTCGCCCGTCCCGACATCCCGACACCGATCCCTTTTGGCGGCAGTATGTACAGCCACGAATATCACCAGGATGCCGTGCGAGCGGCTTGGGACGCTCCGACGCAGGGCGGAGGGCACGGCGCACACCTGCTCCTCTCCGCCCGCGAATGGTCGCCAGCGCAGAATCTCGCTCACCCCGATCCGGCTGGCGCGCTCACCTTGATTTATCCCGACGGCCAGAAGACCTTGCCCTTCACCGGCTTCGCCCAGGTCCGCACTGTGGCAGACGCCTGCGCGATCGGCCGCATCGAAGTCAATCCGGGGTTTTACCGCGTCGAACTTGCGCTTCCCGATGGCACCCGCCTGCGGCGCGCCTTGTACGCCAGCGCCGGCTGGACGACGCAACTCTATATGCTGTTCTGCGATCAGGAAGGGCAGCGTGTACCCGATCTCGCTGGCGGCTCGATCACCATCGCTCGCGAGCCGCCGATCGTCAGCGACGAAGCGCGGCTGACCGAGCTCGCGCTCGACGCGCTCGTCCAGGATCGCGAGATCATGGGCGACGACATGCGCGAGATGCTGACAGGAAAGTTCGTCCGACCGCTGCTCGGCATTCTCGGCGCCCATTTGCTGCTGCGTGACCCGAGCCAGAAAGACCTGTTGCGTATTGTGGTCGATAATCTTCTCGACCTGTTAGGGCCGGAGCATCCCGACGTCGCGGCCCTATGTACGAAAGTGAAGGGCAAAGCCACACCGGTGAGCGAGCCGCCGATGTTGCGTGCGAGCTGGGACCTGCTCGTCGAGGCGAGCGCCAAGCGGCGCAAGCTCTTCGTCCCCGACTCTACGGCGGCGAAAATCGGACCATATGTGGCGCCGAGCGCGGCCTGGCTAATCTGGCAACCTCCTGGCAACGATGGGGAGCCCGACCGCCGCGACGCCAAGCTCGACGTGTTGCGATCCTACATCGAGGCCCAGTCCGAATTGTTTGGGAGCGCGAAGTCGGTCGCTTACGACCTCGCCGCCGACGATGCCGAAGACACCACGCTAGAAAGTCTCATTCTGCCGAACGCGACGCCCGTTCTGGACAAGGGCGCCTTTGCCGACCTCACCCGCGCGCTCGGTGTGCCGCGCCACGTGCTCGACGCGATGCTGAAGAGTCTCAAATAGACCGCGTCGCTCCGGCCTACGACCTTCTGCTCGGCGACGCCCGCGCTTCGCTCCAGCGCTTTGCTCTGACACCAAAGCCCGGCGCCTCGGCAAATCTGGGCGCCTCGCCGTGCATCATCCTTTCGGAAGATCCGGCCGCCCTGAGCCTCGCCGCGCCGGTGCCGACGGGGGAAGCCGTCTGGATCTCCCTTGATTTGCTCCCGGGCGTCGAGGTCGTCTCGGCAATGGCGGCGGGGCGCCCGCTCGCCTTCGCGCCGCTCGCGCCGAGTCACGGCGCTGAGCGCTTGCTGCGCTCGCGAACCGTCGCGCTTGCATCCGCCGACCAAGCGGTGCGCGTCGAAATCCAGCTCCGGGGCCCGTCCGGCGAAGCCTGCATGACCGCTGAACTCACTAGCGTCACCGATTTCAACGCACGTTTCGCCGTCGATTCGCACCCCGACCCCGCGCCCGAAACCTACGGCGGCTGGCGCCTCCCTTGATTCGACGCCGTCGCGCACGCGCCACCCTCTCCAATGTCGGCAGGTGAAACAATCACCATGACTGTCGAGTTGACCGTCAAAAGGCCTAGGGGCACGTCCGCTTTAAGGAAACTCTCCAGCAGCCTCGAACGTGCTGTAAGGGAGTTATGAACGAGTGACGGCTTAGCATTGCCATCAGTTCAAAAGCTGCCTGTCGGGATCGTCCGACATTGCCAACGCTGGACCAACCACCACGAGCGAAAGCGCTATGGCCGATTTAGGAGCCTCATCTAATACGGTCCTATAACAGGCTTTGAGTGCAAAGCTGCAATCGGTTCCATTTGCGCAATGGGAACAATCTGTCCATCAGCTTCAGGTCTCGTAAGACTGACCCAACCCGAGCCCGTTCAGTTTGGCTGCGTGCAGCATCCGCAAAAATATCTCTCTCCTAGCCATAGTGATACGTGGCCACCCATATCACCGAGTATCTGGACATACCGCACGGTTACAAAGATGCTCACGTCGTATAAACAGATAGCCCTTGCATCAAGAGGGCCGCGAGATGAACGAAAACACCGATGGGCTGGGCCGTCGTGATCGACTCAAGGCGCAACCGACTGGCAAGCGAGTTGCAGCAACCGATCGCGATTTATTGTGGTTCCGCAAGCTGGCCGAACACGGGCCATTACCGACCTCGTTTTTGCTTCAATACGCGGAGAATATCCGCTTAAGCGAAAAGCGCGCTCGTGAGCGGCTGACCGATCTATTCAATGAGGGCAATACTGTGGACGACGGAGCCTATCTAAGTAGACCACCGCAACAATTCCGCACGCTGGATAGCCGCTATAACCAGTTGGTTTATGATCTAGCACCGGCTGGAGAGCGGGCCTTGCAGCGGATGGGGTTGGCAACAACATCGGCCATCAATTCCGGGCCGTGGTTGCACCGGCTCATGGTCAGTTCCATCACCGCTTCGATTGAGCTGGCAACGCTAGAGCGATCAGACATTGCCTACATTCCGCAGTCGAAGATTTTAACGCGCGCTGGAACTGACTTGCGCTTTCCAGTGACCATCACCGATCCGGTGACTAAACGGGTGCAGGACAAAGACCTGATACCCGATGCGATCTTTGGCCTGGAGTATAAGTCCGAGACGGGCAGCCGGTTTCGGTTCTTTGCTCTGGAGGCAGACCGGGCAACCGAACCGGCCACGTCCACCAACTTCAACCGCAAAAGCTTTCTACGCAGCTTGCTGCAATATGATGCCTATGTGGCCAAGGGCGGTTATCGCCGCCATCTCAATTTGACCGCGCCGCTGTTGGTGTTGAATGTATCGTCAGATCCCGTTCGCACGGTGCGAATGACCGACCTTACCGCCAAGCACTATGCGCAAGGAAACAGCTTCATGCTGTTTCAAACTTGGGAGGATTTCTGCCCCGTGTTCCGCCCGCCATCGCCCAATCCAGCCCTTTTGATGGGCGATTGGGCGCGTGGCGGGCTGGCGGCATTTCAGAGGGGTCGAGGGTTCGAATCCCTTCGCCCGCTCCATTCCAAAATTTTGCGATATCGTCACGAACCTACACTGCGGGCCGAACGCAGGAGCGCTGAACGCCCACTATCCGTTCAGTCAGTCCAGGCTATCAGGTAGGCTGCGATGCCCAAATAGCTACCCAATGGAAGGGAGGACTCATTTTTGAGGGAGGCTTTACGCGTGGTCAGAACCCATGCCAGTCCGATCACGCTAGCCAATAACAGGGTAAAAGGCAAAATCTGCCATCCTTGCCAAATCCCGATGGCGGCAAAAAGTTTCGGGTCGCCTGCGCCCATTCCATCGCGCCGCCGAACTATGTGGTAGGTTCTTCTCATAAGTTCGAGAGCGGCAAAACCCGCAGCACCACCAATTAATCGGTCGATGTAAAAAACCGAACCTTCAAGCAGGGGCGCTACAGTCAGCCCTGCTGCGGCCAACAGCGCCACGAGCGGGTCAGGTAGCCACAGATGCCGAAAATCGAGTATCGCAAGCGGCATTAACAGCCAGCCGAAAACAGCCAACGTCGCGGCTTCTGGCGCAGGCACCAGCAGGAATGGCAATGCACCGACAAGGGCCGCGGCCAGTTCGATGCCAATAATGTCTTGGCTTAGTGATTGTCGACAATGGCGGCATCGGCCACGCAGCAGCGAAAATGAGATGATAGGGATTAGATCTCGCGCCGCGATCGTCTCGCCACAATGGTCGCAGCGCGATCGCCCGCGCATGATGCTTTCACCTCTAGGCCAGCGGCTGCACAACGCG
>JANOIK010000967.1:0-20694 GCA_031407585.1 Planctomycetota bacterium
CCGGCGGCGGAGGTCGCGGCGGACCGGGCGGCAGCCAGGGCGGCGGTCGCGGCGGACCGGGCGGTGGCCAAGGCGGCGGGCGCGGCGGGCGCGGCGGCGACCGGGGTGGACGCGGCGGGTCCCAAACCCCCCAAGAAAAACAGCGCGGTGAGCTCCAAGAAAACGTCGTGAAGATCAAGCGGTGCGCCGCGGTCGTCAAAGGCGGCCGGCGATTTAGCTTCGCCGCGATGGTCGTGGTCGGCAACGGCAACGGCAAAGTGGGTTGGGGTTACGGCAAAGCGAACGAAGTGCCCCCCAGCGTCGAGAAGGCGGTTAAGGAAGGCATGCGGAGCCAGATCGAAATCGCCCGCGATGGCGCCACGATTCCCCACGCCGTGAAAGGCCGCTACGGCGCCGCGAAGGTGGTGCTCGTGCCCGCCTCGCCCGGTACTGGCGTGATCGCCGGCGCCGCCGTGCGTGCCGTGTGCGAAGCCGCCGGAATTCACGACATCCTGACCAAGAGCTTTGGCTCGAACAACGCCGTGTCGTTGGTCAAAGCCACGTTGGCCGCCCTGCAGCAACTGCGGCCGAAGATCGACGTCGAACGACTGCGAGGAGTGAGCCTGTCATGAATCTTAGCGACGTCCATCGCGGCATCACCGGTAACAAGAACCGCAAGCGCATCGGGCGCGGCAAGGGCTCCGGTACGGGCAAGACCTCGGGCCGCGGGCACAAGGGCGCCGGTTCGCGCAATGGCGCCCACTCGCCGATCACCTTCACTGGCGGCAACATGCCGCTGGTCCAGCGAATTCCCAAGCGCGGCTTCAACAACGGCTGGGCTAAAATCGTTGCGGTCGTGAATCTCGCGCAGATCGAAGAAGCCTACAATGCCGGCGAAGAGGTGACGCTCGAGTCGCTCAACGCCAAGAACCTTGCCCGCGGGCGGTTCGATGTGCTGAAAGTGCTGGGCAATGGCGACCTCAAGAAGAAGCTGAAGATTTTTGCCCACCGCTTCAGCGAGTCGGCTGCCGAAAAAATCAAGGCCGCGGGCGGAGAAATGGTCTTGCTGCCGGGCCGAACCAAGGTGGAAGATAAGAATCGGGCCAAGCGGGCGGCCGCCAGGAAAGCCGCCAAGCCGAAAGCCTAGTTCCAGAAAATTCACCACGGAGGCACGGAGTTCACGGAGATTCGGGCGCAGGCGGCGGGACTCGTAACCATCGGTTGGTCCCCTCTGCATCGAACTCGTCGCCGAAGCGGCAACGTTTCGCCGACATTTCTCTCCGAGCGTTCCGTGCCCCCGTGGTTTAACAGTCCCCGCGCCGAGCGGGATGGGATCGCGCCATGTGGGAAAAGCTTCGCGTCGTTTGGCAGATTCCTGAGCTGCGGAAAAAGATTCTGCTGACGCTCGGCCTGCTGGCCGTGTATCGCCTGGGCTTCCAGGTGCCGCTGCCCGTGGTCGATCCCGAAAAGGTGCGGCTCTTCAATGAGGGCACCAGCGGCATGGCCGGCGTGCTCAAGCAGGTGGCCGTCTTCTCGGCGAGCCAACTGAGCAACGTGACGATCTTCGGCCTGGGAATCATGCCGTACATTTCGGCGTCGATCATCTTCCAACTGCTGGGCAGCGTATACCCGCCGCTCGAGCGATTGCAGAAGGAAGGCGAGGCTGGCCGCAAGAAGATCAATGAATACACGCGTTACGCCACGGTCTTCATTTGCGTCATCCAGAGTTGGATTTACGTCAACTCGTTCGTCGTCGGCTTCGACCTCGTCGACGGCGCGTTTATCGATCCGAATACAGGCACGATCACCTGGGGCTGGACCATCGTCGCGGTGCTGACGATGACCGCCGGCACCGTGTTTCTCATGTGGATCGGCGAGCAAATCGACGAGTTCGGCATCGGCAACGGCATCAGCTTGCTGATCATGGCCGGCATCCTGTCCGACATGCCCGGCGCCGGCATGCAGCTTATCGAGCGCTCGTCGTTCGAGCTGACGGGCGGCCGCGGCGAGCTGGGCATCGAGCAACTGCTCATCCTGGCGCTGATGTTCGTGGCGGTCATCTTCGGCGTCGTGTTCATCACGCTTGGCCAGCGGCGCATTCCCATGCAGAGCGCCAAGCACGTCCGTGGTCGTCGCGTGATGGGCGGCGGCAAGCAGTACCTGCCGCTGAAGGTCAATCAAGCCGGCGTCATGCCGATTATCTTCGCCAGCAGCCTGCTCATGCTTCCCACGATCCTGTTTAGCAGCATGGCGACATGGCTCGACTCGAACAGCAGGGCCGGCCAGATCTTCAGCGCTTTGCAGAGCGCGTTTCAGCGGCAGGGGATGTTCTACGCCCTCTGCTATGTGGCGCTCATCTACTTTTTCTGCTTCTTCTGGACGGCCATCACGTTCAATCCCAAAGACGTCTCCGACAATCTCAAAAACTACGGCTCGTTCATTCTGGGATACCGCCCGGGCAAACGGACGGCCGACTATCTCGAGAAGGTCATGTTTCGCATCACCTACGTCGGCGCCGGCTTCCTGGCGCTGGTCGCGATCATTCCGATGCTCGTGTCCGGTTCGCTGGGCGTGTCGCCGCTGATTGCCAACTTCTACGGCGGCACGGGGCTCTTGATCGCGGTGAGCGTGGCGTTCGATCTGGTGCAGAAGATCGACAGCCATCTGGTGATGCGCAACTACAAAGGACTTTTGGAATCGTAGGTCAGGGCGGCTGCCGTAAGCGAGTCAGCGAGCAGGTATTTCCATGGCCGGTTTTGCCTGCATTGGCTGCTTGCTTGTTCGCTTGCATTATTGAACTCCCTTGACCGTCGTCGCGCTTCCAAACGCGGCAACGCAAAGTCCCGCCATGCGAATCGTTTTCCTCGGGCCGCCAGGCGCAGGTAAGGGCACGCAGGCCGTGCGCCTCGCCGAGCGGCTTGGCGTGCCCCATCTCTCTACCGGAGACATGCTGCGCGAGGCCATGCGCCACGGCGACCCGCTCGCGGACCGCGCGGCGCAATACATGAATGCGGGCAAGCTCGTGCCCCGCGAGATTGTCCAGCAGCTGGTCACATTGCGCATCGCGAAACCCGATTGCGCCCAGGGCTATGTGCTCGATGGATTCCCGCGCACCGAGGAGCAGGCCGAGGAGTTCGATCGCCTGCTCGCGTCCCAGGGTACGGCGATCGACTGCGTCGTACGGCTGTTGGTAGAAGAAGCCGTATTGCTTGAACGGCTCACCGGCCGCGGACGGGCGGACGACGAGCTGAATGTCGTCCGCGAACGGCTCCGCCAGTATGATGAATTGACCAGACCAGTGGTCAGGTACTACCGCGAGCGAGGCGTGCTCCACAAAGTCGACGGGCTAGGCACTCAGGACGAAGTCGCTGCCCGCATCATGGCCGGCGTCAAAAAGTAGGCTTCACCCCGGCGTCAACGCCGCCGCACTGCTCCCATGGTCAATCTGAAGTCAATGCGCGAGATCGCCCTCATGCGGCGGGCCGGCGTGGCCGTGTGGGAGGCGCACCAGATTGCCCGCCGGATGGTGACGCCGGGCGCGACGACCGCGGCGATCGACCGCGCAATCGCCGAGCACTTCGAGCGATTGGGCGGCCAGCCGCTGTTCAAAAACTACCCCAACCCGACGCGCAACAAGCCGCCGTTCCCCGCGGTGTGCTGCATGAGCGTGAACGAAGCCGTGGTGCACGGCATTCCCAGCGACCGGCCGCTCAAGGAAGGCGACATCCTGAGCCTCGATACCGGCGTGCGACTCGGCGGCTGGTGCGGCGACTCGGCCTGGACCTATCCAGTGGGCCGCATCGCTCCCGAAGTGCAGCGCCTGCTGGACGCCACCGAAGCCGCGCTCGGCCTCGCGATCGACCTCATGAGGTCCAAGAGCTACTGGAGCGCGATCGCTCGCGAAATGGCCACGTTCGTCCGCGATCACGGCTATTCGACCGTGGAATGCTTCGTCGGCCACGGCATCGGTCGCGACATGCACGAGGATCCCCAGGTGCCGAACTTCCCCAGCCGCAGCCTCCGCGGCAGCGGGGATTTCCGGATCGAGCCGGGCCTGGTGATCGCAGTCGAGCCGATGGTGAACATGGGCACGAAGCGGGTCAAAATGCTGAGCGATCACTGGACCCAGGTCACGGCCGACGGGAAGCCGAGCGCCCATTTCGAGCACACGATCGCCGTGACCGCCGACGGCCCGGCGCTGCTTACGGTGGCCCCGACCCCCGCCGAGCGAGAAAAGCTGGCGGTGTGATCGTCCAAGAATCTCTGACTCCCTCCCCTCGGCGGGGAGGGCTGGGGAGGGGGGCGAACAAGATGCACGGGCTGCGTTACCGAACTTTTCGTCTGGACTCGTCTGAGGCCGACTACGAAATTCGCGTGCCAAACGCAAATTCCAGGCCTTGAAGGAACTCCCACGACCCGGCTATATTGCACGGTTCCCATATTTTCGCCCTGCGGCGAGTGAGAGGTAGCGATGAAGGTCAAAGCCAGCGTCAAACGCGTTTGTGATAAGTGCAAGGTCGTGCGCCGCCGCGGGGTGGTCCGCGTGGTGTGCAGCAATCCCCGCCACAAGCAGCGGCAGGGTTAAAACACGGGCGTCAGGAGTCAAGCGACAGGCATCAGCGGCGCATTCGCGTTTTACTGACTCCTGATTCCTGACCCCTGACTCCTTGGCAGTCATTTGTTGGAGCATATCGAAACATGCCTCGTTTATTGGGCGTCGACATTCCGGCGGATCGCCAGACGGTGGTTTCGCTTACCTACTTGTACGGCGTGGGTCCGAAGATCGCGCGCGAGTTGTGCCACAAGGCGGGCGTTGATCCCGCCATGCACGCCCGCGAACTGGGCGAAGACGCGGTCGCGCGCATCGCGGCGCTGCTCGACAAGGACTACACCGTCGAAGGCCAGCTTCGCCGGCAGGTGAGCCAGAACATTTCGCGCCTGCGCGACATCGCCTGCTACCGCGGCGTGCGTCATCGGCGCGGCTTGCCGGTTCGCGGCCAGCGGACCAAGACCAACGCCCGCACTCGCAAGGGCCCCAAGAAGACCGTCGCCGGCAAGAAGGGCGTCAAAGACCTGCGTTAAGAAACGCGCGATCTGCGCTAGTCGCAGCTCAACACTATTCCGTTTAGCCGCGACGCGAAGTCTGTCCGCAGACTCAGCGGAGCGCGGCCCCCAGCAAAACATCGCATCGCACCCCGTATCGGATTTAGACAGGAGCACTCAGCGTGGCGAAGACGACGACCAAGGCAGCCGCAACCGCCAAGGCCCCCAAGGCCAAGAAGGCGCGCCGCAACGTGACCGTGGGCATCGCCTACATCACCGCGACGTTCAACAACACGACTGTCACGATTACCGACACCAAGGGCGACACCCTCTGCTGGGCCAGCGCCGGCACCAGCGGGTTTAAGGGCAGCCGCAAGAGTACGCCCTTCGCCGGGCAGATGGCGGCCCAGCAGGCCGCCGAGAAGGCGCGCAAGTACGGCATGAAGGACGTCGAGGTGCGGGTGAAAGGTCCGGGCAGCGGTCGCGAAAGCGCGATCACGGCGCTCGAGTCCGCCGGCCTGAAGATCAAGTCGATCGAGGACATCACCCCCCTGCCCCACAACGGTTGCCGTCCGCGTAAGAAGCGCCGCGTCTAATCGCCGCCGGGGTCGCACGACGCCCGGCTCGCTTCAATCACAAATCACCAGTCACGATTCACAAGTCACCCGCATTCGACCATGGCACGATATACCGGACCTGTTTGCCGACTTTGCCGCCGCGACGGCATGAAGCTGTTCCTCAAGGGCACGCGCTGCGACACCACCAAGTGCGCCATCGAGCGCCGCGACCAGCCCCCTGGCCAGCAGCAGAATCGCCGCGGAAAGCTGACCGACTACGGCACGCACTTGCGCGAGAAGCAAAAGGTCAAGCATTATTACGGCGTGCTCGAGCGTCAGTTCCGCCGCTACTTCGAACATGCCGAACACACCAAGGGCAACACTGGCGACGCCCTGATGGCGCTGCTCGAGCGCCGGCTCGATAACGTCGTGCACCGCCTGGGCTTCGGCCTGAGCCGCTCGGCCGCCCGCCAACTCGTGGCCCACGGCCACGTCACGGTCAACGGCAAGCGCGTGAACATCCCCAGCTACTCGGTTCGCGTCGGCGACGTGATCCGCGTGAAGAACCGCGAGAAGAGCCTCGACCTCGCCCGCGGTCACATGTCCGAGAACAATCGCGGCGTGCCGGACTTCCTGTCCCTAACGTCCTCCGATGTGCCCGAGGGCATCGTGGGCCGGCTGCCCGCTGCCGAAGATGTGTCGCTCCCCGTTCAAACCCAGTTGATCGTCGAATTGTGCTCGCGCTAATCGCGCGGCCGCGTTCCCGCAGTTGTCGCAGTAGGGTCAGTCGTCGCTTGGACACAGTGGCCAGCCTCTCGCGAGGCGCGGCCGGTTGAACGGCAAGCAACGCACGA
Source organism: Planctomycetota bacterium (assembly GCA_031407585.1). GTDB lineage: Bacteria > Planctomycetota > Planctomycetia > Pirellulales > Lacipirellulaceae > Lacipirellula. The sequence goes on from JANOIK010000967.1 coordinate 6,434, forward strand.
TTCCGTAGTGACGCTGCATTTTGGAGACTCACAATGCATATTCGTTGGCGTGGACTTGAACTACCGAGTCAGGTGATCTGCGACGCCCCGACGCTCACGCGGACCTACGGCAAGTTCATTGCCGAACCGTTCGAGCGCGGGTTCGGCACGACCGTCGGCAACGGCCTGCGGCGCATCCTGCTCTCGAGCCTCGAAGGCAGCGCGGTCACCCAGATCAAGGTGCACAACGCGCAGCACGAATTCACCACGATCGAAGGTGTGCTCGAGGACGTCACCGACATCGTCCTGAACATCAAGTCGCTCATCGTGAAGAACCACAGCGACTCGACCAAGGTCCTGCGCGTCGAGCGCCGCACCTCGGGCGAGGTCCGCGCGAGCGACATCGAGACCGACGAGTCGGTCGAGATCATCAATAAGGATCTGCTGATCGCCACGCTGACGGCCGACGTGCCGTTCATCGTCGAGATGGTCGTCGAAAACGGCCGCGGGTACGTTTCCAGCACCGAGCAGGGCGAGCAGGTCCACGAGATCGGCATCATCCCGATCGACGCGGTGTTCAGCCCGGTCACGCGCGTGCGCTACGACGTCGAGGAAACCCGCGTCGGTCAGAAGACGAACTACGACAAGCTGACGATCGAGATCTGGACCGACGGCTCGATCACCCCCGAGATGGGACTGGTCGAGGCGGCCAAGATTCTGCGCAAGCATCTCACGCCGTTCGTGCAGTACACGCAGCTCGGCCCGCAGGTGCACGCCGCGGCCCGCGGCAGCCAGCAAATGGGCGACGCCGCGCTGGAGTCGAAGCTCAACATGCCGCTGGCGGACCTCAACCTGTCGGTCCGGGCGAGCAATTGCCTCGAGAGCGAGAACATCATGACGGTGCGGGATCTCGTCTCCCGCAGCGAGGACCAACTGCTCGAGGTCCGCAACTTTGGCGAGACGACCTTGGCCGAGGTGCAGCAGAAGTTGCGCGACCTGGGCCTGCACCTGGGCATGCGAGCGCCGACCGCCGCCGCCGCGTTTTAACATAACTGAATTTATCTCCGGCAAAGGCGCAATGCCTTTGCGGGAGAACCTCTTTTAGTTTGGGTATGGATCATGCGTCATCGTCGTAAAGGCCGCACGTTAGGCCGCAATCCGAGTCATCAGCGCGCGCTGCTCAAAAGCCTCGCGAGCAACTTGTTTCTTACGGAGCGAGATTCAGAGTTCGATCCGAACCCGCCCAAGATCAAGGGTCGCATCATCACCACGATCGACAAGGCCAAGGAAGTTCGGCCGCTCGTGGAGAAGTGCATCACGATCGCCCGCAAGGCGCTCGTCGCCGAGGACGCGGCCAAGAAGCACGGCACGACCGCCGAGCGCGGCTCCAGTGAATGGAAGTCATGGCGCGAGGGGCCCAAGTGGAACCAATGGAACCAGGCCATCGCTCCGTCGATCACGGCCCGGCGCCGCTGCCTGACGCTGCTGGGCGACAAGGGCGCCGTGAAGGCCCTCTTCACCTCGGTCGCGCCCCGGTTCACCGATCGTCCGGGCGGCTACACCCGCATCGTGCGATTGGTTAAGCCGCGGCTCGGCGACGCCGGAACTCGTGCGATTCTGGAGTTCGTGGGCGTTCGCGACCGCGTCGTTCAGCGCAGCCAGAAGCCGTCGTTCGACGACGCCCCGGCGACCTCTGCCGCGAAGTAGTCGTTTCCAACGCGGCGCCAGTCATGCCACGGAGCGAGCATGGCCACCGGACGCCTTGGTAACCCGGCGCGTAAGCCAACGCGCCGACCGCGCGGCTTCGACTTCACCGCCGCCGTGCGCGTTCTCTGCGTCGACATGGCTGCTCGCCTGCCCGAGCTGCGGCACATCCAGCTCGATCGCGTCGCGGTGGGACTGCGGCACGCCCGCCATCGCGAGCCGTACGGCGTGTACGCCACGCTCACGCCGCTGCGCTTCGCCGAGGGCCGCGAGATCGAAACTCGTCGCGGTCGTCCGCGTCGCATCCAGCCACTCGTCGATTCCGCGGGTCGCGAATTCCTGTACCTGCTCAATTTCTACCTACCGCGTTTTCTTGACCTGTCGCTCGAAGCCAAGCTGTCGACCGTGGTGCACGAACTATGGCACATCGGGCCGCGGTTCGACGGCGACCTGCGGCGTCACGGCGGTCGCTGTTACGCTCACGGCCATTCGCAGCGCAAGTACGACGCCGAGATGGACCGTCTCGCCCAGCGTTGGCTGGCGGCCGACCCGCCGCCGCATCTCTACGAGTTTCTCAGCCGCGACTACGACGAGCTGCGCGCCGAACACGGCGGCGTGTACGGCCAGCGCTGGCCGGCGCCGCGGCTCGTGCCGGCCTAATCCGTCGCGGCGCTGCTAGCACGCCGCCCTTCGCATTGACGCGCCCAGCCGCGCCGCGTAACGTCCGCACCGCTTTTCTCGCGCCCCGTGTACGCGCCGATTTTGCCTGACTCTATGCCCTCCCGCACCGTGCCACTGCCGCACTCGCTGCTTAAACCCGGACGCCGGCGATTCGTTCGCCTGGCGATCCTCGGCGTCGCGTGCAGTTGGCTGGGCTGCCAAACCGCACTGCTCACCCCGTCGGACGCTGCGCTCGACAGGCTGCTGAAGCCGGTGACCACGTCGCCCAACAGCGTGACGCTCGAGATTTACGAGTCGCGAATCCCGCTCGAGCAGGACGAACAAATCGAGGGCGTTTGGAATCTCGTCGACGAACAATGCCTTGATGCCGATCTACGCCGCCGGCTCTTCGCCAATGGCTTGCGCGCCGGCGTTGTCGGCGGCTCGCTGCCCGACGAAATTGCCACGATGCTCGAGCTGCAAAGCGAGATGCCCGCCGAGGAGACCGACCGCCTGATCACCGCGACCACGGCCGTGCCGCGAACCACCAAGCGAGTCGTGCACGTCAACCGCCTTGAGCCGCGCACCATCCACGCATCCGAAGTGCGCCCCGAAGCTTCGATCCTCTTGAGCGACGACGGCCAGGTGCACGGCAAGACCTTTCGCCAGGTCGAGGGCCGCTACGAGCTGAGCGCCGAAGCAATTCCCGGCCAGCGCGTCGCGGTGCGCCTGTCGCCGGAGCTCGACCACGGGCAGCTCCGCAACCGCTACTCCGGCAGCGACCAAGGCGCCCTGATGATCATCCCCTCGCGCGAGCGGGAGACGTTCGAACGGCTGGTGATGAGCGTCGAACTGGCCCCCGGCGAATTCCTGGTGGTCGGCTGCCTGCCGAACGCCGAGGCGACCCTGGGCGGCATTCTCCACACGGTCTCGACCAAGGGCCGCAACGAGCGGAAGTTCATCCTCATCCGCGTGCTGGAAACCCCGCCCAGCGAGATTCTCGCGAAGAAGTAATATCCACCTCCGGCTCCCTCCCCTCGGCGGGGAGGGCTGGGGAGGGGGGATGAAGCGGGTACACGGTGAGTCTTAGCACGAGAGGGATTCGGCCCTGCGCCGCCCCTCTCCGCGCGCCGGCCAAAGTGCTACAATGCACGGCCCGGCGGCCCATGCCACCCGTATCCCGCGATTTGTTGGAGACCCTGCCATGCCCCTCGTGCCCCTGCGATTGCTGCTCGACCACGCCGCCGAAAACGACTACGGCCTCGCCGCGTTCAACGTCAACAACATGGAGCAGATCCAGTCGATCATGGAGGCCGCTCGCGAGACCGAGTCGCCCGTGATCGTGCAGGCTAGCCGCGGCGCCCGCTCCTACTCGCAGGACAACTACCTGCGGCACCTCATGCTCGCCGCCGCCGAACTGTACCCGCAGATACCGATCGTCATGCACCAGGACCACGGCAACGGTCCCGACACGTGCAAGAGCGCGATCGCCAATGGCTTCACGAGCGTCATGATGGATGGCTCGCTTAAGGAAGACGGGAAGACCCCAGCGGACTTCGACTACAACGTCGCCGTCACCCGCGAGGTTGCTGAGATGGCTCACGCCGTTGGCGTGTCGGTCGAAGGCGAGCTCGGCTGCCTCGGTTCGCTCGAGCACGGCGAAGGCGAGCAGGAGGACGGCCACGGGGCGGTCGGCAAGCTGTCGCACGACCAACTGCTCACCGATCCGGATGAAGCCGAGCGATTCGTCGCTGAGACGGGCGTCGATGCTCTCGCGGTTGCTATCGGCACGAGCCACGGCGCCTACAAATTCACGCGCGAGCCGACGGGCGACGTGCTGGCGATGGACCGCATCGAGGAAATCCACCGCCGCCTGCCGAACTGTCATCTGGTGATGCACGGCTCGAGCAGCGTCGAGCAGTACCTGCAGGACATCATCAACAAGAACGGCGGCAAGCTGAAGCAAACCTGGGGCGTCCCGGTCGAGGAGATCAAGCGCGGCATCAAGAGCGGCGTTCGCAAGATCAACGTCGACACCGACTGCCGTCTCGCGATCACCGGCGCCATTCGCAAGGTGTTCACCGACTCGCCGGATAAGTTCGACCCCCGCGACTATCTCAAGCCGGCCCGCGAGGCGATGAAGAAGGTGTGCGTCGACCGCATGGTGGCCTTCGGCCAGGCGGGGAACGCGACCAAGATCAAGCCCGTCTCGCCAGCGAAGTTCGCGAGCTTCTACGCCACGGTGTAGGCCGGAGAGGGCCGTGGCGGGGCCGACGGCGCCCTGCCCTCGCTATCGGTTGATCTGCGGCAGATGCTGGCTGCCGGGGCGGCAATACGCCGCTTTCCGGCCTCTTTTTCGGGCCAGAGAAACTTCTCGAAACTGGCCGGAATCCTCGGAGTTGAATGCGCTGGGGGTTGCTTTTGGAGGGTCGCAAGCGTTCCCGGGACGCCCGCCATCCAGGCGACCTTTTCTCAGGAACAGACAGGGCATTCACTCGAGAAAGACGAGGTCGATTATGCTACGTACCAAGGTTCTGTGCGCCGCACTGATGTGGCTGATATCCGCCGCAGTTGCGACGGCTCAAGAAGGCCCGCCGCCGGGCGATCCGCCGGCCGGACCGCCGTCGCCGGAGGCCGTTCACAAAAACGCGCTCGGCCAATTCGACGCCGATGGCGACGGCGCCCTCATCGGCGAGGAGCTCGGCCGGGCCCGCGCGTTCCTGCAAGCATTGCGAGGCGTGGTCGGCGATCGCGGCCCGCGCGAAGGCGGACCGCGCGAGCGAGCCGGCCGAGGCGGCGACGGCCAGCGACGTCCCTTCCGCGGCGATCGGCCGGGCCGTGGTGGTCCGGACCGTGGCGGACCCGATCGCGGCGGCCCGCCGGAATTTGGCGACGCCCCGCCATGGAATGGCGGCGACGCGCGGCCCCCGCGTCCCGGCGTCGAGCCGGATGAAGCCCGCGGCGCCGAAGGCCCGCGCCCGCCGCGCGTTCCGCGCGGACCGGCGATGATGCGGCTGTTCGAAGAATTCGACGGCGACTCGAGCGGCAGCCTGAGCCGCGAAGAGTTCGCCGAGTTGATGGGCGCCTTCCGTGAGCGTCGCGACGCGTCGCAGGGCGGTCGTGGCGGCCCGCCACGTGACGGCGATCCGGTAGGTCCTCCTAACGGCCCGGGCGGTCCCGGCGGTCCTGACTTGGAGGGCGCGCCGGATCAAGGCTTCGGACCTCCCCCTGGAGACGGCCGTCCGCCGCGTGGCGGGCGTGACCGAGGCCGTGGGTTCGGCGGCCCCGAAGGTCCGCCTGAGGGCTTTGACGGCGGCGACGCGCCGCGTGTCCGGCGCGGCGATCGCCGCGGTCCCGACGATCCGGCAGGCCAACGGCCGCCGCGAGACGGAGAATGACCTGAAATCGCTCGCCCCTGCGGAGCGCGTTCGCCGCGCCCGCGGGGGAGTTCTTTTTTTGCGGGTTATGCCGGGTAAACGGGGCTGCGGCGGCAGGGGGCGAAATTTGAAGTGACGCGCCTCCCCATCTACAATAAGGGGACGCACTTGCGACGACTCCTCGGCCCGTCGCCCGCGACCAAATCGACTCGCGGCGCCAGGTGAGAATTGAACGAGCCACACTGATGCCCAACATGCGCCAATACGCCATCTTTCCCGTTCACCTTCGTCTGCTTGGTCTGACTTGCGCGCTGGCGACTGCGCTCTGCGCGGCGCCGTGCCTTGCTCAAGATGCGCCTGCCGTCGCCGCATCGGCTCAACCCGCCGCGGCGACAGCCGCGCCGCAGTTCGCCGAGGGTGTGCTCACGACGATCGACCCCGAGGTCGACGCGGTGGACACGGTGAGCATCCACGACATCGTCGAACTCCGCGCCGACGAGCAGCTTCAGTGGACCCCGTCGAAATGGCTGAAGTGGGATTCCGCCTCCGCGTCGCCCACCAACCGCACGCTCTACGAAATCGCCAAGGACGCGGCCTTCGTCCAGGACGTGTGGTGCCTGGAATTCGACTTCAAGCCATTGCGGATGATCGAGGTCGACGTGCCGCAAGCGAGCGGCCGCGCCCAGCGCAAACAGATTTGGTATCTGGTCTACCGCGTGCGCAACACGGGCGCCGGCCTGCGCGGCCAGGTGCAGGACGACGGCTCGTATCAAACCGCCGCGCAGGGTACCGAGAACATTCGCTTCCAACCGCAGTTCGTGCTCACGAGCCAGGACCGCCCGGGCGACCCCGGCGTCGCGAGCAAGGCGTATCTCGATCGCATCATCCCCGCGGCGCTTCCCGCCATCCAGCGGCGCGAGATGCCAAGCGGTGCGCTGCTGACCAGCGTCGAAATGGCGGAGCAGGTTCTGGCGATCGAGGCGGGCCGCATCGAGCGCGGCGCCTGGGGCGTGGCGATGTGGGAGGACGTGGACCCGGAGCTCGACTTCTTCTCGGTGTTCGTGGGCGGGCTGACGAACGCCTACCGCTGGCGCGACCCCGCGGGGGCGTTCCAGGCGGGCGACAGCCCCGGCAAGGGCCGGGTGATTTCTCGCAAAATGCTGCAGCTCAATTTCTGGCGGCCGGGCGACTCGCTGGACCCCAATGAGCGGGAAATTCGCTTCGGCGTCGCCCCCGGCGAGGGACAGCTTTACGGGGCCGGCGAAGGCGTTGCCTACCAGTGGGTTTACCGGTAAAATCCGGGACTCGACAGAATAAGGCGGGAGGCGGGAGACCGTAGGCTGGAGGCGCAAACGCGCTTCGCCTGCGACGATGCTCTGCCCCCCGGCCTTCAGTCTCAAGCTTAAGGGCTTTGTCATGGCACATAAAAAAGGTCAGGGTTCCAGCAAGAACGGTCGCGATTCGAACGCACAGCGTCGCGGCGTGAAGCGCTTTGGCGGCGAGAGCGTCACCGCGGGCAGCATTCTGGTGCGGCAGGTGGGCACCAAATTCCACGCGGGCAAGAACGTGGGCCAGGGCCGCGACTACACGCTGTTCGCGCTGGTCGACGGCGCCGTGAAGTTCGACCGCGAAGGCCGTCGGATCAACATCGTCGCCTCGCCCTCGGCGAACTAGCGCTCGTAAGAATCTCGAACAACGCACAGGGATGCGCCGTTGCGGTGCATCCTTTTTTATTGGCAGTATGAGTGGGTGAGAGTGTCGGATCATCAGCCCCCGGCGCAAGCCGTGGGGTTGGCATGGATAACGAGAACCGCTGCTGACAACCCCGCGGCTTGCGCCGGGGGCTATTGCGGGGTTGATTTTTTATTCCTCTATCTACTCACCACTCACCTACTTACCACTCACATCCCCACCATGTTCGTTGATCGCGTTACCGTTGAAGTCGAAGCTGGTCGCGGGGGCGATGGCTGCGCCAGCTTCCGTCGCGAGAAATATGTTCCGCGCGGCGGTCCCGATGGCGGCGACGGCGGCGATGGCGGCAGCGTGATCGTGGTGGCGACTCCCGGCGTCGACAGCCTGTCACTGCTCGTTCATCGCAAGCACTGGCGGGCCGAGCACGGTACGGCGGGGAGCGGCTCGGGGCGTCACGGAGCCAAGGCCGGCGACCTCGTGATCCACGTTCCGCCCGGCACGGTGCTGATCGACGCCCAGGGCGACTTCGTGATGAAGGACCTCAACGAGCCCGGCGCTACGGTGTACGCGGCGCGCGGCGGGGCCGGCGGCAAGGGGAACTGCCGGTTTAAGAGCTCCACGAACCAGGCGCCGCGGCAATTCACCCGCGGCGGCGAAGGCGAGAAGCGGCGCATCACGTTCGAGCTGAAGGTGATCGCCGACGTGGGCCTGCTGGGCAAGCCCAACGCGGGCAAGAGCACGCTGCTGTCCCGCGTGTCGCGGGCCCGGCCGGAGATTGCCGACTACCCGTTCACGACCAAAATCCCCAATCTGGGCATCGTGCAGATCGACATGGATCGCACGCTGGTGATGGCTGACATCCCCGGGTTGATCGAAGGCGCCCACGCCGGCGCCGGCCTGGGGCACGAGTTCTTACGGCACGTCGAGCGCACGCGCGTGCTGGTGCATCTGGTCGAGCCGATGCCGACCGACGGGACCGACCCGATTGAAAACTACCGGACGATCCGCGGCGAGCTTCAGCAATACAGCGCGGACCTCGCGGCGCGGCCGGAGCTGGTGGCGGTGAGCAAGGGCGAGCTGCCCGGCGCCGAAGAGGTGCGCGAGCAACTCGCGGCGGAGACGGGCGGCGAGGTGCTGCTGTTCTCGTCGGTGACGGGGCAAGGGCTCAACGCGCTCATGTCGCGCACGTATACGATGTTGCAGGAGGCGCGCATCGCGGAAGCGGCGAAGCCGGCGCCGGTGATTTGATCTCGTTTGCCGTCATGACGCACTCCTCCAGCATGTTGGCCATTGAAGTCGGCAGCAGCCGGGTGAAGCTCGGCTGGTTTCCCGCCGCGGCGCCGTGCACGAGCGACAAGCCAGCGGGAAATCTAGCGATCGCGGCGCCTGCGCTGCCGGAGCCGGCGGAGGTGTTTCGCATCGACCACCGCCGCGAGGAGCGGGTGTGGATCGCGGAGGTCGAAGCGCGCCTCGCCGAGTTGTCGCTGCCGGATGAGACCACGTGCATTGTGGCGGCGGTTCATCAGGCCGCGGCCGACGTCCTGCGCTCGCGCGTACTTCGCGGCCAGGCCAATCTGCGAGTTCGGGTTCTTACTCGCCGCGAAATTGCCGTGGAAACAAACGTCTCGGAGCCGGCACGCGTTGGCGTCGATCGCCTGCTTAACGCGCTGGCGGCGAATCAGGTGCGCGATCCCCGCCGGCCGGCGATCGTCGTCGACATGGGCACGGCGATGACCGTGAATCTGATTTCCGCGGACGGCGTGTTTCAGGGCGGCGCCATTCTCGCGGGGCCGATGACGGCGCTCGCGGTGTTGCACACGGCGACTTCGTCGCTGCCGCTGCTGGGCTCGGACGTGCTTGCCAAGCCGCCGGCGCCGGTCGGCAAGAGCACGAGCGATGCGATGGCGTCGGGCGCCTACTGGGGCGCCATCGGCGCCGCGCGTCAACTCATCGAGCGCTTCGCCGACGAGCTGCCGATGGAGCCTGAGGTGTTTCTTACCGGCGGCGCCGCGGGGCCTTTGGCGGAGGATATCGGCCTGGGCGATCGACCCGCGCGGCACATTCCGTATCTGGTCCTCTCGGGCATTCGCTTGGCCGCCGAAGCGACCAACTCGCGATGAGCGGCGCCTCGACCACGGGTCGAGCGAGTCTGTTGACCCCGCCGGGTCGCGGCGCCGTCGCGGTGATCGCCGCCGAAGGCGCTGCTGCTCATGCCGCCATCGACGCCCACTTCCGCGCCGCCAACCGCCAGCGGCTTAGCGCCCAGCCCATCAACCGCATCGCCTTCGGCCACTGGACTGACGCCACGCCGTCCATGGCGGACGAACGCGGCGAGGAAGTGATCGTCTGTCGCACGGGCGCGGAAGAACTGGAGGTCCACTGTCACGGCGGCGTCGCGGCTGCGGAGCGCATCCTTGCGGCGCTTATTGAAGGCGGCTGCTCGATCGAGCCGTGGACCGAGTGGCAACGGCGGCGTGCAACGGGTGCGTGGGAAGCTGAGGCCGATGCGGCCCTCGTGGCCGCGCTCACGCGTCGCACGGCGGCGATTTTGCTCGACCAACGACATGGGGCGTGGCAGCGAGAAATGGCGCACATCGTCGCCGATTTGCGATCGAACGCCGCCGACGGCGTGACGGCCGCGAAGCAGCGAATCGAGACGCTGCTCAAGCTTGCGCCGTTGGGGCAGCGGCTCACGCGCCCGTGGTTGGTCGCGATCGCCGGGCGCCCGAATGTCGGCAAGAGCAGCCTGATCAACGCGCTGGTCGGTTACGAGCGAGCGATCGTGTTCGACCAGCCCGGAACGACGCGCGACGTGTTGGCTGCGGACACGGCGATCGACGGTTGGCCCGTGCGGTTGTCCGACGGCGCGGGCCTGCGTGCGACGAGCGATCCGCTGGAAGCCGCGGGCGTCGATCTTGCCGCGCAACAGCTTCGCCGCGCGGATGTGGTGATCTGGGTGCTCGACGCCACAGCACTGTCCGCGGCGGACTTTGCCGAGCCGGGCGCCGTCGTGCGACGTGAGATGGATGCCGCACTCGCCGAGGCGCCCCGCTGCGCGCCATTGGTGGTGGTCAATAAGATCGACCTAATTCAAGCGCCGTCTTCGGAGTCGGTTGTCCGCGTCAGCGCGTTGACGGGCGCCGGCGTGACCGAGATGTTGGCGGCAATCGTGACGCGGCTTGTGCCGGATCCGCCGGCGGCTGGCGCCGCTGTTCCGTTTGCGGTGCGGCAGGTGGAGGCGCTTCGCGCGGCGAAGGAATTAGTTGAATCAGGGGATGTCGAACGTGCGGTGGCTTTACTCGAACGCCTGGTGAAGTGAGCGCGTAGGCAGCGCGTGTACCCGGGGCCTCCCCCCTCCCCGTCGCTTCGCGAAGGGTACCACCTGCGCTCGGGCGACTTCGGGTCGCCCGTGCTCGGTGCTCCCCTCCCCGCCGAGGGGAGGGAGCCGGAGGATTCTAAACCAGCGCGTCCACGCTGCGGGAACTTGCCAGCAGGCGCCAGCAAGCTTTTGCTGGGCGGCGCCGTAGGCACAATCGGCAAATTTTTCGCGATTGCGCTAATTGGCGCCGCCGATAAAGGATCAAGGCATAGCGGCGCCGCGCGAGATTGGACGCGCGTGCATCGCCGCACGGCTGGACGACGCGCCTTGAGGCCACAGCTTCGAGAGCGCCCACATTCCGGCTCGTGCGCCGCATCGGCATTGCCCACCAGGCGCCTAACCAGGCGCCCGACGCGCAGGAGGATGATGTGATGGTAGGGGGGAACTTCGAACTCGTGCGCACGCGGTGCGCGCGTCAGCTAGCATCTGGCCTTTTGGGAGGACTGCTCGTAGCGCCCTGGTGCGCTCCTTCGCCGGCCGCGCTGGCCGCCGAAAAGTCGATCATTGTCGAGGTCGCCAAGGCGCCGGAAGGCTCCGATATCGAAACCGACGCCGCCGACGACATAGCTATCGCGACGGATCGCCCCGCGGATGTTGTGTATGAGCCGATTCCCGTCACTTCCGACGTGCATCCGGACCTCGCCGATCCGCCGGCCGCGCCGGGCGCCGAGCCGACGCTCGCCGAGGAGTACCTCGACGTTGTGAGCCCCCGGACCCGCGCGAAAGCCGCTCGAGCGGCGGCTACGGTCGCGGCTGTGGGCGAGTCGGACGAGGCCTCACCTGAAAACACCGACGCGATTGCGGCCGACGCCACGATCGAGGACGAGGCGGCCGCCGAAGAGCAGGCCGCCGTCGCCATTCAAACCGCGAGCTTCAACGGCGTGACGCCCGGCGTTACCACCCGCGCCGAATTGCTCCGCGCGTGGGGCGAGCCCGCCTCAGACGCCGGCACCGGCCGCGTGCTCACCTACCGGCTTAAAGGATTCGATGCGGTCACCGCGACGCTCGAAGGCGACCAGCTCACCGCGCTGCGGGTCGAACTGCTCGTCCCCGCGACGACGGATGAGTTGGTCGGCAAGCTGAGCCTCGCGGGCGTGCGTCCAGCCGTGCTGACGGACGACGCTGGCGCGATTCTCACCACCGCATTCCCGGAATGCGGCGTGACGTTCGTCCACGGCGCCGTGAACGAGTCGGCCATCGCCAGCGACGGCGAGACGGCAGACGCCGCCCCGTCGAACTCCCAAGTGCAGGTTATCGTGCTTCGCCCGATCGAAGCGGCGCTGTTCCTGCGCCGCGCCGCGACCAGCGACGCGCGGGCGTTCTCGAATCGCATCGCCGATTTGGAGACCGCACTGCGCTTCGACGCGACCAGTGCCGAGGCGCGTTGGCTGCTGTCGCAGGCGAAGCTCGCGACCGGCGCGGCCGTCGCGGCGGAAACGCTCGCCCGCGAAGCGGTCGACCTGGAACCACGCAGCGACGTATACCGCCTGCAGTGGGCCGCGTGCCTGCGGCGCCTTGCTCGCTATGACCAGTCGGTGGAGCAAACGCGCATCGTGCTGGAATCGCCGACGGCGGAACCGCTGGTTCGCGCCCAGGCGCTGGAGCAAATGGGCCTACTTGCCGCGCTCGGTTCGAAGAGCGTGCAGCAACAGGCCGTGCCGCTGCACACCAAAGCCATCGCGCTCGCCGACACGTTGGCCGCGGGCGATGACGCGAACGTGAGCGCCGCCGCTCAGCAGCTGCTGGTGGGCGCCCACCTGGCCGTGGCCGAGCACATCGCCGGCGGCGATTACGAGAACAAGCAAGAGTTCGTCGCCCAGTGGATTTCGCGGGCCTCGGCTCTTGCCGAACAGCTAATCGAATCGGGCAGCGCCGACGTCTCGCTGCGACTGCAGGTTGCGACCTGCGCGCTGGCAGCCGGCAATCGCCTGTCTTCGCCGATCGACCCGAAAATGTGGATCGAGGAAGCCGAAGAGGCCGCCGCGGATCTGCAGCAGAATCTGGACGACGATTTGGCCCGCGCGGAAATCGACTGGCAGCTCGGGCTTGCGCACCTGTACGCCGCCGAGCTGTCGCACCGCCGCAGCGACGCGGAGGCTGCCCTGCGGTACGGAGCGCTCGCCCAGGCGAGTCTCGAGTCTGGCAAGTCGTGCCGGCAGGATCTGCCGGACACCGAGTTTGTGCTCGGCCGCCTGTTCTTCCAGATCGGCGCCACGCACGCCGTGCACCGCGGCGATCATGTCTCGGCGTGCCAGTGGTACGATCAGGCGATCGAGCCGCTGTCGCAGCCGGTGCCCGTGACGCTGCTGGCGACGCCGGGCATGCACGGCGACGCGCTAGTGAGCATGGCCGTGTCCTACTGGGAAATCGGCGACCGCGATCGCGCGTACGAATTGACCGGCGCCGGCGTCGAGCTGATCGAGCAAGGAATTGCCGAGGGCCTGCTGGCGAGCGACTCGCTCAAGGTGCCGCAGAGCAATTTCGCGGCGATGAGCCGGGCGCTCGGCAAGGCGGAACTGGAAACGCCCGCCGCGACGCCGGTTGAGATTCCGCCCCAAACGGTCCAGGTGGCCGAGACGAAGCCCGCGCCGGTCCAGCGGACAACTCGCGGCACGGCGCAGCGCCCGCAGGTTCGCAGTGCCGCACGCGGAGTGCAGCGCCGGTAGGCCGGAGTGAGGCCACCGCGGCGTGAATTCTCGCGCACATTGTCGTACAATCGCAAGCGGCGTGCCCTGAGCATCCCTTGCGAGAATGCGACGTGCTGGAGTTCCAACCTTCCGCGTACGGACCGGTCCTCGCGCCGTTGGTGAGCGGCGATCGCTGCCGCGCGCTCGACGCGGGTCGCGCCGACTCGGCGATGCGCCACGCGTTGGAGCTCGCGACCGTCGAAGCCGCGTTCGCGCAGGCGCCGGTGTCCAATCGCGACATGGCGGCGTGCTGCATCGCGGGCGTGTGGCTGGCCCACGATTTTCTCGACGAGTCGCACGCGATCAGTCAGCGCGTCGAAACTCCGACCGGCGCCTTTTGGCACGGGGTGATGCATCGCCGCGAGGGCGATTTCTCCAACGCGAAGTATTGGTTCCGCCGCGTGGGTTCGCACGACGTGTTCGAGGCGCTGGCCGCGAACGTGGCGGAACTGGATGGTGAGTTCGACCCCTTCGCGTTCGTCGATGCGTGCCAGGCGGCTTTGCGAACTGGCGGTGCATCCGCCGACTTCTGCCGCCGCGTGCAGCAGCTTGAGTGGGAGCTGCTGTTCGAGCACTGTTACCGCCACGCGGTCGGTGCGTGACAGGCGAGGGCGTGCCCCCCGAGTTGCTCACTGCCGCGACCCTTGCGGTCGCCCTTCAAACCACGATACTTAGTAGCTCAATGCCCGCCAAATCTCGGCGTCGCCGCCCACGGCTGCGCCCTCCACATACGAAAGGCCATCTGCCATGGGACGCTCTGGAGCCGTTACGTTCAAAGGCGCG
>JANOIK010000969.1:0-5892 GCA_031407585.1 Planctomycetota bacterium
CGTCGTCGTCGCCATCAACGACGGCGAGTTCGATCGCCAGAACGAATGGGACGGCGCCAACGCGAACTACGTGATCCTCGATCACGGCAATGGCTGGCAAACGATCTATCTCCACATGCGGCGGGATTCCGTCCAGGTCCAGGTCGGCCAAACCATCGCCCAGGGCGACCGCTTGGGCCTCATCGGCAGCTCCGGCGATTCGACCGCGCCGCACCTCCACTTCGAGGTCCGCTACTGCGGCCTGCCGATCGAAACCTACTACGATCCCGCGACCTACTGGCTCGATCCCGAGCTCTACGTGTTCGACGACGCCTACCTCGTCGCTTCCGGCATCACGAACTACACCTCCAGCATCCAGTTCTGGGAGGGCCTCTCGAACGCGACCGTCGTCGCCCAACAGAGCGGCGTCCGCCTCTTCGCCCGCGGCTTCTTTTCCGGCCTGCAGTTCGCCGACCAGATTCAAACCGTTTGGCGCCGGCCCAACGGAACCACCTACGCCACCCGCACCATCACGTTGGATGACGACTACTCTCGCTCCGGCTGGACCTGGGGCGGGGTCAACCTGCCCACGACCCCCGACTTGGGCTTTTGGACCGTCCAGTACAGCATCAACGGCCTTCCCGCGGGGCAGGAGTTCTTCCTCGTCACGCCGCAGGGCGAGCCCGAAATCCGCGTCGAGCACACTGGGCTTCAGATCGTCGTCGACGGACGCTTCACGCCCATCGACTTCGGCGCGGCCAACGTCGGCGCCGCGGCCCCGACGCGCACGTTCAACGTCATCAACCACGGCTACGCCCCGCTCACGGTGGCTAACCTTGAGCTTCCGGCGGGCTTCACGCTCGTTGAGGGCCTCGCCGCCAGCATCGCCCCGGGCGCGTTCGACACCTTCACCGTCGCGCTCGACACGACCGCCGGCGGCTACGTCGGCGGCGAGATCAAAATCACGACCAACGACGCCGACGAGCCGATCACCAACTACGCCGTCGAGGGCATCGTGCAGTCCCCCGGCATGGGCGCCCTCATCGTCGGCATCAGCGAGTTCGAGATTCGCGAGGGCGGCCGTATTGTCGCCAACATCCGCCGCACGGGCAGCACGGCCAGCCCCGTCACCGTGACGCTCGCCACCGACGACGCCACGGAGCTCGCCCTCCCGCCGACCGTCAGCTTCCTCGCGGGATCGGACTACGCCCAGTTCTTCATCGAAGCGCCGAGCGACCTCTCGCTCGACGGACTGCAGCAGGCGGCCGTCATCGCAACCGCCGGCGGATACCACCCGGGCCGCAAAACGATCGGCGTCGTCGACGACGGCCGCCAACGCGGCGACTTCGACTTCGACGGCCTTGTCACAGGCAACGACGTTCTCCTCTGGCAACGCGGCCTGTCGCACAGGCCGCACGACCCGCTCGACCTCGCCGACTGGCGCCAATACTTCGGCGGCGCCCCGCCGCTAGTGGTTGCGAGAGTCACGGCCGAAACGTTCCTCGCATCGCAAGCGGCGGTGGAGGAGCAGCAGGAGCAGTCCGATCAGCATCTATACGATCTGCGTTTCTCGGCGCCATCGACGACGGCGTGTCCTCCGTCTTCGACGGCGAGTGACGCGATCCAATTCGACGCTGTCGAATCGATGCGATTTGAAACGGCCGGAGCAATTCCTCCCGCCGTCTCAGAAGCGACCGGCAAGCGCGCCTGGCTTCGCATCAAGGCCGCGACAAAGCCCGGTCTCGAACTCTCCGAAGCCGACCTGCACCGCGCAAACGTCGACGCCGCGTTCGACGACCTCGGCGGCAAATCGACCGCACATCGCGGAAAGGGAATGGACCGCGGATGAAAGCGGATTTAACAGATTGACGCGGATCAAAAACGAGGGGCAACGAACAGGAGGAGCACTAATTGACGCTAATCCCCACTAATCTGGATTAGCGAGTATCAGCGTCAATCAGTGTTCCCTCCCATTTCACTGTTCCCCGCATTGATCCGCGCCAATCCGCGGTTCATTCCGACTCTCTCTTCTCTTCCCGTCTCCCTCTGCGTCTCTGCACCTCTGCGAGAGATCTCTCCACCGCCCCTCAATTGTCCGCCCGACCGGACAATTCACTCTCTCGGCGCCGCCTCAAGCAATTTCCCGAAATCTGACCTCGCAGTGCTAGGAATTGTGCCAGCGATTCTGCTAGGCTCGAGGGTCGTCTCTAAACACACGTTCATGTCGAGGGCAGTGGTCCGCATCCCTCCGAAAATCCTACTCATGCTCTTACTCCTACTCTTACTCGAATTGGAAATGCACCAATACGAGTAGGAGTAGGAGTACGAGTAAGAGTAGGACCGGAAAGGGTTGTTTACATCCAGCATCCAGCATCGAAACAGAAAATGCCAAAATTCCCCACCACTCTCTCGCGCCTACAACGTCGGAGCCCCGGCATTTCCAGCCTCTGCGCGCAGCGCTCCACGGTAGAGCGGCGAATTTTGGAACGGTCAACGCGATTTCCGCTCTCGCGTACAAAATTCCCACGCGAGAAAACTCGGGGCTCCGCCAGTTCCCGCGCCGTAGCTCGATTTCATAATTCCGACGCGAACCCAACAACTATCGAGAAAACCGCCCCCAGCGAATCCGATTTTGGAACTGGCCCGACAACACACCGCTCCAAAATCCTCACTCCGTACTCCCTGCTCCCCGCTCCCCGCTTCTTGCCACCACCCACGCAAGCTTGCGGTAACCCTCAAGATCGCCACAACCGCTTCCGATACCTGATGAGGGATCGCGCCCTCAGTGCGCGCCCAGTCCTTGCTAGCATTGCCGCTGCGCCGGAGCGAACCGTGAGCCTCGAACTCGACAACGACGGTCCGTTCTCCGAGCGAGCTCGGCCCGCAGCGCCCGCGTGGCCCGTGCTCGCCCGCCTGCCGCGCGTCGACTCGCCGGCCGCCGCGTCCCGCGCGCCGTTGCCCACGTTTGCCGTGACTCCTCTCTCGCCCGAGGCGCCGCCGCTGACGTATGTCGACCCGCCGCATGCCGATCACGCCCGCTCGCAGCCGGCGCAAGCGCCCGTAGCAGCCGCCACGCGGCACTACCGCATCGACCGCGGCGACGACCGCTCGAGCGCTCGCCGGCCGCACCAGCCGCCCGCCGAGCCGGCGTCGATCTCCGACAGCCTCTTCCGCCTCCATGCCGCGCTCGCTCCGTATCGGGGATCGCTCGGCGCCGCGGCGCTCGTCGTCTCGGCCAGCCTCGTCTACTGGCTCGCCATCGGCCGCCACGGCGCCCCGACGGTGCCGACCGAGCTGCTCGATTTCCGTTCGGGACTGACGCAAGAGGCGCCCCTCGAGCAGGAGCCGCCCGCGATCGCGGCGCCTGACCCGAACGCCTCGGCGCTCGATCAACCGGCCATCGACTGGGCCGGCCCCCCGCGCATCGCCAGCGCCGCCGACGCCGAGACCGTTCCCCCACAATCCACCACTCCCCCCGAGGCGAGGTCGCCGCGGCGACCGGGCGAACCGCAACAAGACCTCGCCTCACCCGCCGATGTCACCGCCCCGACAGGTCCCATACTTCCGCCCGCCGCCGCCGCGACAACTCCCACACCAGCACCCGCCGCCGCAGTCGCGATCGACAACGGCATCACCCCAACGCCGCATGTCGAGTATTACCCCTCAACCCCGTTCCCCGCGTTTTCGTTTGTCGACCAAGCGCCTGCCGCCGTCGCCGAGCGCCCAGCGCCGCCGACCGACGCGACCACACGTTAAGTAGTTCAATCCACCTTGGCCCGGAGCGACCAATGAGCGCAATCGACCGAGCGTTCATTCGCGCCTACGAGATCGACGACGACGCCCCGAGCGTCGCCGCTCCGCTTGCGCGCCGCCCGGCAGCGCCGCCGCAGCCCACGAGGTCCACGCAACCAACCGGCCCGGCCGCGCCGCACTTCCGCGTCGCCGCCGAGCCCGCTTCGATCGCAGCGACTGTTCCACCCACGACCGAGCGCCGTCCGCTCTCGACGTTCGCCAAGCCCGCCCCGACGGTCGAGGCCCGCTTCCGGCCGGAGCTCGAGGTCGACGCCTTTCGCTGGAGCGCCACGAGCGACGCGCTCGTCGGCCCTCACGCCGCTCGCTGGGCTGGCGCCGTCCAGTCGCTGCTCGCCGCCGACGACCGCGGTTGCTCGCTCATCGGCATCGCCGCTGCGGCACGGGGCGACGGCGCCACGACGATCGCCGGCTGCCTCGCCCGCCTGCTAATCGCCAACGGAAAAACCGTTGCCCTGGTCGACGGCAACTTCGGCGCCCCCGGACTCGCCCCGAGCCTCGGCCTCGCCGCCGACATCGGTTGGGAGGACGTGCTCGCGGGCCGCGTGCCGCTGGCCGACGCCGTAATTCACTCGCTCGGCGACCAGCTCGCCGTGCTGCCGCTGACGCACGGCGGGCAACCCGCGGCCGAGAAGCTCGACGCGATCCACGCCTCGATCACCGCCGGCGTGCTGCGCTACCACTACGACCTCGTGCTGTTCGATCTCGGCGCCATCGCCGACGCCGACCAAGCGACCGCCGCGTGCCGCCTGGCGCGCCGCTGCCGCCTCGACGGCATGCTGCTCACCACCGCCGCCGGCGGCGCCTCGCTCGGCTCGAGTTGGCTCACCCGTGGCGCCCCCGAGCTCGCAACCCTCTGCCTCGGCGTCATCGAAAACGAACGCGTAATGTCCTAATTTCCGACTCCCTGCTCCAAGCTCCCTGCACCCTGCTCATGTACCTCGACTACTGGCAACTCGACGCGAAGCCCTTCGAGCCGACGAGCGATCCGCAGTTTGCGTTCGCCGCCGACTCGCATCAGGCGGCGCTGCACAAGCTGCGCTACGCGATCGAGAACCGCCGCGCGGCAGGGCGGATCGCCGGCCCCGCGGGCGCCGGCAAGACGCTGCTCTTGCAGTCGCTGCGCCGCGAGCTGGGCGACGCCTACCAGCCGTTCGTGCAGGTGGTGTTCCCGCAGATGTCCGACCGCGACCTGCTGGTGTACCTGGCCGAGCACCTCGGCGCTCCGCCCGCGGATCCGCAAAGGCACACGATCGAAGAGAGCCTTCGCCGGCTCGAGTTCATCCTGCGCGACAACGTGCGTCGGAAGCGGCACGCGGTGATCGTCGTCGACGAGGCGCATCTACTCGAGGACAGCGGGTTGATGGAAACGCTGCGGCTGCTGCTGAACCTTACGGTCGACGGCCGACCTGGCTTCACGCTGCTGTTGGTGGGGCAACCGGGGCTGCTTTCGATGGTCGCCCGGCATGGATCTCTGGATGAGCGGCTCGACATCAAGGTATTCCTGCCGGCGCTCGGCGTCGAGGAGACGGCCGCGTACGTGCAGCATCGGCTCGACGCGGCCGGCGCCACCCGCGAGATTTTCGCCGCCGACGCCTTGGAAACGCTCCACCAACTCACCGGCGGCTTGCCGCGGCGCATCAATCGGCTGTGCGACCTCGCTCTGCTGGTGGGCTACGCCAACGGCGATCAGACCGTCGACGCCGCCGACCTGCATGCCGTGCATGACGAGCTCGTGTCCGTGACACCCGCGGCGGCCGCTTAGGCTGATAGTTCCTGCCCTCACTCGCCGACGTCGGCTAGACTGATGGCATGAACGCCGATCAACAACCCACGACCATCGACCTCGACCGCGCCGGCCGCTGCGGCTTCCCGGAAGTCGTGTACGGCGAAGGCAAGACGCCCGCGACGATCGTGGCGATCGCCCGCGAGCTGCTCGTCCGCGATCAGCCGGTGCTGGTGACGCGCGTGTCGGTGGAACAAGCCGACGCGATCACTCGCGAGCTGCCGGCCGCAAAGTACAACCCGATTGCGCGGACGCTGAGCGTCGCAGCTTCGAACGAAGACAGTTCGAATCGCTCGGCGGCGCGCCGCGGGCGCGTC
>JANOIK010001028.1:0-1769 GCA_031407585.1 Planctomycetota bacterium
GCGAACGACGCGTCCTCTACGTCGTGCGGCGCGACGAGTATTTCGACCGGCGCTCGCCCTACGGCGTGGGCAACCGCGACTACGACGACAACGCGGAGCGGTTCATCTTTTTCGACAAGGCAGTGGTGGAGATCCTGCGGCTCGCCACGCTCAAGGCCGACGTCGTGCACTGCCACGACTGGCAGGCCGGGCTCGTGCCCGTGCTCGTGCGCGCGGCCGAACAGCGCAACGACGAGACCCTCGCGCTGAGCACTGTGACGACGATTCACAACATCGCCTTCCAGGGACTTTTCTCGCGCCGCGCGTTTGCGCTCACGGATCTGCCGGACGAGTTCTTCAACGTCGACGGCCTCGAATACTACGGCCAGATGAGCATGCTCAAGGCGGGGCTCGTGTTCGCCGACCGCATCACCACCGTGAGCCCGACGTACGCGCGCGAGATCCGCACGCCGCAGTTTGGCGCCGGACTCGAAGGAGTGATCAACTCCCGTGCAGGCGACCTGCTCGGCCTGCTCAATGGCCTCGATGCCGAGGTTTGGAACCCCGCGACCGACGCGCTGCTGCCGGCGAACTATTCTGCAAAGGATCTCACCGGCAAGGCGGTGTGCCGCCGCGAACTGCTTCAGCAAAGCGGCTTTGATCCCGCCTTCGCTGGTCCGGTCTTCGGCATGGTGGCGCGGCTTGCGCACCAGAAGGGACTCGAACTGATTCTGGCCGTGAGGGATTTCTTCGTGCAGCACCCCGTGCGTTTCGTCCTGCTCGGGCGCGGCGATCCGGTGTTCGAGACGGCGCTGCGCGAATTCGCCGCACAGCATCCGACGCATTTCTCACTCTCCATCGTGCTCGACGAGCGCATGAGTCACCTCGTCGAGGCGGGCGCGGACTTCTTTTTGATGCCGTCGATCTTCGAGCCGTGCGGACTGAACCAGATGTATTCGATGCACTATGGCACGGTGCCGGTCGTCACGCGCGTCGGTGGGCTCGTCGACACCGTGACGGACGTCGACGATCATCCGAAAGACGGCACCGGCATCATGGTGGATCCGAATCCCGGCTCGTTGCGCCAGGGGCTCGGCCGCGCGCTCGAGTTGTTCGCGGACCAGCCGCGGATGAAGGCGACGATCCAGCGCGGGATGAAAAAGGACTTTTCCTGGTCGCAGGCGGCCCGGGGGTACGAGGCGTTGTACCGGGATATTGTGTAAACGCCTACTCTTGCTCCCGCTCCTTCTCTTTCTCTCTGGGCGGCCTCCAAAGTCGGGCGGTCAGAGAATTTTAAAAAGCAGGAGCATGAGCAAGTGCGGGAGCAGGTAAGGCGGGCACTGCGAGCAGGGACGCGGGGTCTTCGGTAGGCAGCGTGCTTGCACGCGCTCCGGGAGCGCCAGCCCTTCGACAAGCTCGGGGCCCTGAGCCCGTCGAACGGGCAAGCTGGACTTCGACGAGCTCAGTCGAGTCGCTGACGTACGTTTGCGACTCAAAATCGGAAAAAGGAGACGCGGGCGTGAAGTTGGAAGTGATGGGCGAGCCTCATCCGACACGCAGAACACGCCGGCCGCTTTGGAGTGCGGCGATTCATCGCCGCTTTCGCGACACTGTGGGCAAACGCCACCACTCCGCCGGGGGCGGGCGGAAGCGGTGGTAGCGCCGCGCATCAGCCCGCGTGTTGGATCAGCGTACGGCGCTCGCGGGGGCTGAATCACCGCGCAAACCTCAAGCGTATTTTCGCGATCCAGAAGAAAACATAACCGACCGCAGACCGATGCCCCAATAGC
>JANOIK010001033.1:0-3047 GCA_031407585.1 Planctomycetota bacterium
CGCGACAAGTATTCGCTGAACTTCCCGCTACTGGTGGACGTGGACCACAAACTGGCGGACGCCTACGGCGCGTGGCGGGAGAAGAACATGTACGGCAAGAAGTCGATGGGCGTGCAGCGGAGCACGTACCTGATCGACGCCGAGGGTCGGGTGGCAATGGTTTGGAAGCGGGTGCAGGTGGACGGTCACGACGCCCAGGTGCTGCAGGCGCTCGGGGCGATCTGAGTGCGTTTCGGAGTGCATTCTGGAAGTCGATTGCGCACCTGGAATTTCGCCTTTTGGCCGTTCCGTGGCAAAAAGCTCCGGTTTGCCGCAAATGATGGCAAATCTTTTGCACGCGGCGATTCTGATCGGAAGAAAGTGATTATGGTGGGTGTAGCGGCTAGCCGGACTGCGTAATTTCGTGCCGGCGCCGTCTGAAATACGCCCTTTGGCGTGCCTTTTTCCCGACCTTTTCGAGGCGAGACCACCCTCCATGTTGCACTTCATGTTGCGCCGATTCCGTGATTTTTCGATGGTTGGCCTGGGGCTGATGGCCCTGGCTTCTGGCGCCCGCGCCGGCGTCCTCGTCAACGATACGTGGAAGGATGGGACCGACAGCGATCCTGGGTTCGTGACCTACGCGGAGCCGGGCACGGATACGGACTTGGACGGAGATATCGAGTCGACGT
The DNA here is from genome assembly GCA_031407585.1 of Planctomycetota bacterium. Lineage (GTDB taxonomy): Bacteria > Planctomycetota > Planctomycetia > Pirellulales > Lacipirellulaceae > Lacipirellula. Next base: position 672 of record JANOIK010001033.1, read on the forward strand.
GGTTCCAGGGGGGCGTTGGGACGCTCAATCCCGTCACCATGAACGGCCCGCTGCAAGCCATTACTTATGATGCCACGTTGGCCAGGCCTGGAACCGGCTCATCGAACGCGACCACGTACTTCAAGCCGGCCGGTCAGAAGGTAGTGTTGGCCGCTGAGGGCGACGCACTCAAGATCACGTGGAAGTTCAAGCTGGTCGGGGTCAATGCAGGCAACACGAGCCAGAACTTTCGCTTCGCCGTGGTCGATTCGGGCGCGCGAATCGCAGCAGCCAATGGATCTCCTCCGAACACGACTTACGCCGGCTATGCGATTTTGGGCAACATGGGGACGACCTTGGGCAGTGGCGGCTCGTTTCAGCTTCGCGAGCGCACGCTGTTGCTGGCCGGCAATCTGCTCGTCTCGCAAGGCGACTTCGGCGGGACGTTTGGGACTCCAGGGAACGGCGCCGTCAGCGGCCTGAACGGCTACGCAGCCGATACGGAATACACCATGACGTGGCTCATGACGCGCGCGGCGGCGGACAGCCTCGATTTGAACATCAGCATGAGTGGCGGCACGCTGGGAGACGGCGGCGGTTCGGACGACGGCAAGATCGAAGTCTTGATCAACGACCCGACGCCTAATACGTTCCAGTACGACACATTTAATATCCGTCCCTCGGGCGAGGCTTCCACCGCGAGCGAGTTCCTCACCTCGTCCTTCAAGGCTGAGTTCCTGCCCGCCGGGGGCGAGGTGGTGCTCAACGCGAATTTCAATGGCGACGCGCAGGTCGACGGCGACGACCTCTTGATTTGGCAGCGTAACCTGGGCGCAACGGGCCAAACGTCTAATGTCAACGGCGACGCGAACGGCAACGGAACCGTCGGCGCAGAGGACCTCCAGGTTTGGCGCGACCATTTTGGCCAGGCGACGGCGATTGCCACGCCGGAGCCAGCGTCGATGGCGACCGCCGTGCTGGCCCTGCTGGGCGCCGCGCCGCTGGTACGGCGTCGCCGCGGTCGGTAAGTCGCTCAGGCGGGCGGCTTACGAAATTTGACGGGGCGCTTCGCGCCTCCGATACTCGGGGCGGCCCGCGGGCGCGCTCAGTCTGCGCGCCGTGTTCCAGGCGCCATCCCCACGATTTTTCGAGGCGAGATCTCCATGCGGTTCCCGAATTCGTTGACCCTCCTGCGCGCGGGCCACTGCGCGGTCGTCTGCGCGCTCGCTCTGAGTGCGCCACGCTCCTCTCAGGCCGTGGTCGATGTCGTCAACGATCGATGGTCTGACGGGACAGACTCGGACCCGGCCGCGCCCATCTATTCAGAAAACGGCGTGAACTTCGACTCCGACGTCGACCTGGAGTCGCCCTGGTTTCAGGGAGGCGTTGGGTCGCTCGACCCGGCGGGACTCGGCGGTCCGCTTGTGGGGAGCACGCACAATCCGGCCGACGGCGCGAACCCCTCGACCAACTCTGCGAGCTGGACGACCTACTTCATGCCTGCCGGTGATGCGATCACGCTGGCAAATGCCGGAAACTTCATGCGGGTGACGTGGAAGTTCTCGCTGGTCGGCGTCAACTCAGCGAATACAAGCCAGGGCTTTCGCTTCGGCGTGGTGGATTCGGGCGCACGGCTCGCGGGGCCGGGAACTCTTCCTGTGACCACCAACGCGGGTTACGCCATCTGGGGCAATATGGGGTCGACGCTGGGCAACAGCAATTCGTTCCAGCTCCGCGAGCGCACACTCATGACCGACGGCAACTTGTTTAACACGACAAGCGATTTCGGCGCCATCCTGGGTAACGGCGCGGGCTCCGGCCAGAACGGCTATTGGGATGGAATCAACTACACGATGACTTGGCTGATGACGCGCGGCGCCTCGGATAATCTGCTGTTGGACGTGAGCATCGCTGGCGGGACGCTGGGCGATGGCATGAGTGCGGACGACGGCGTCATTCGCACAACGGTCGACGATCCCACGCCGAACACGTTCCAATTTGACACATTCTCGATTCGACTCTTGTCGGAGACCATCACGGCGACGGAGTTTCGCACTTCGTTGTTCCGCGTCGAAGTCATTCCCGAGCCGAGCGCGCTGGCGTGTGGCTTGACGGCGGTTGCTGCCCTCATTGGTGCAGCCCGCCGGCGGCGATAGCGGCGGCACATCCCCTTCGACCCCGAAGTATGGGAAATCCCCGCTCTTTTGGGCCATATCTTGGGATGACAGACGGCACGCGGATTGCACCCTTAACAGGGCATGTTCCGATTCTTGCCATGGAAATTCATCGTGCAGCGGGCGGCCCGAGCGTACGGGATCATGGATCCCGCGCTGTGGCTCGCCCGCGTTCGTAATTTCTCGCAGCCGTCCGAGGTGCAGGAGCCGATCGAGCTCTTGC
>JANOIK010001047.1:0-4527 GCA_031407585.1 Planctomycetota bacterium
GCGTTGGCTGAACAGTCCGCCCATTAACCAGTCTGGATCGGATTGGCCTCACGCAAAGGCGCAAAGTTCGCAAAGAAAGAGAGTGGATTAAGATCCCATGCAATCTCCGTGCCGTCGCACCGGGATTGGAAATTCTCCGGATTTGCGCCTTTGCGCCTTTGCGTGAGGCCAATCCGATCCAGACTGGTTAATGGGCGGACTGTTCAGCCAACGCCCGCTCGAACAGGGCAAGCTGCCGTTGCATCACCTGGAAGTGCGGTGCCAGCTCGACGGCCTTGGCCTGCGACGCGACCGCCTTCTCGTAGTCGCCCACCGCGTAGTAGCACCGGCCGAGCGTGTCCAGATAGCTGGGCTCCTCGGGGGCGAGCTCCAGCGACTTGAGCGAGTACCGAACAGCCTTCTTCTGATCGCCCTGCGTGTTGGAGATCAGCCACGCCCACTGGTTGTACCAAGGAGCGTACTCGGGATCGCCGTCGATAAGCTCCTGCATGTACTTGGCGGCGCCTTTGATGCGCACGCTCGTGCGACGGCGGAAGTCGTCGTCCGCCCCGGGGCTGCGAAACATGGCGATGAGGATGTCGGGATCCTTGTCGTACTTCGCCACGGCTTCTTCGAGATGGCGCCGCTGGGCCTCGAAGTCAGATCGCTTCGCATCGACGCACGAGAGATAGAACAAATGCCGCGCCTGGATTTCTCGGACCATCTCGCGGCCATCGACGCCGTTGGCTTCCTCGAGCTCGCCGATCAGGCGGAGTCGCGCGTCCTTGTCAGCGGCCAGCGCGTCGCAGAATTCGCCAAGCAGATCGGCGGCGGCCTGGCAGTCCTCACGGTCGTGCATCCAGACCGCCAGTTCGCTGCGGGCCTTCATCGAAAGCTTGTCGATCACGGCGTGCTTCTCGATCGTGCGACGGTACTCGCGTTCCGCCCATGCGACTTGCCCCAGCTCGGCTATGCTGCTGGCGATCAGCACGCGCTCCTCGTCGTCGTCGGCAGTCAGCTCGAAGGCGCGCTCCGCAAGTTCTTGCCCCCGCTCGTCGCGGCCGGCCTTGGTCGACGCCGCCGCGAGGTAGTAGAGCAGCTTGCGATGTTCGCGGAACTGGTGCTCGAACTTGTCTTCAATGGCGGCGAGCGCGTCCCAGCGCTTATTCTTAATGATCCACTCGAGCGCCCACGCGACCCCGGCCGCCTCGGCGTTTTCTTCGCGCCAGTCGACGCCCCAGCGAACGAGTTCAAGCAGCGTCGAGCCCGCGCCTTCGCGAAATTCCTCCGCCTTACTGTGCTCCAGTTGATCGGCGACCAACGCGATCACGCGCACCAGCGATTCCGTGATCGTGTCCGTGGAATCCCGCGCCAGACCCTGATCGAGCTGCCGCTGGACGAGCTGCTGCACGATGTCGAAGTCCGTGTCGCTCGAGCGTTCGGCGAGGAAGTGCAACTCGGCGTCGATCGCTCCGAACCACTGCGTGCTTGCCGCGGCGCCGTCGTCGTCTTCGCGCAGTCGAAGCCGGATCCACTGGGCCGGGGGGCGCTCGCTGCCTTCGAGCTCCGCCTGGCACGTTTGCTCGAATCGCTGCTGCTCGTCATCCGTCAGCATCTCTTTGAGCACGGCGGCCGCCGCCCGACGGGCCAAGAGCGGCGAGCGGTCGAACCGTGCGATGCGGCACAACGCCGATACGCCCGCGAGGTCCTCGAGCGCCGCCAACTCGCTTACCCTCTCGGATCGCTCCGCTTCGGAGAGCTCGGCATAGCGCGTGAACAGGCTGCGCACAACGGCGGAATCCTCCGGGCGGATCCACGGCACGTGGACGCGCTGGGTGATCGATCCGATGCGATCGGCAATCTCGATGTCCGTGCTGCCCGCCGCCGCGACCAACTCGTCGAAGGCGTCGGCGCCGAGACGGATCAGCCGCTGCTCGGCCCGCTCGCGCACCGCGTACTCGTCGCTGCCGAGATCGGCGATGAGGCGCTTGATCTCCGAGCGCGAGGCGCCATCAGAGTCGCTATCGCGCGCGGCATGTGCCAAGGGGAGCGCCGCGGGCGACGCGAGCGTGACGCCGAGAATGAGGAGGAGGAATGGTCGCATGACAGGAGCCGGCGAGCTGCGGGAATGATCGCCGCCATTATAGCCGATTGCCGTTGATTGTTTTGATACCTCTGTTCCCCTCCCCTTGAGGGGGAGGGGTTAGGGGAGGGGTGATGCCGTTGGTACACGCGAGACCATTCTCGGAAGCGAGCCGTGTGCCAGCTTCGTCCCCCCTCCCCAGCCCTCCCCGCCGAGGGGAGGGGGCCGGAGAATTCAGGAGGGCTTACCGATCGTCTTCCATCTCCTCGATGTATCGCCGCAGGCGCTCCAGCTCGTCGGTGACGTTGCGGAGCTTGAGCATGTTCTCGACCCGCTTCAGCAACGCTTCCTTATTCACGGGTTTCGACAGGAAATCGTCGGTGCCGCTCTCGACCGCCCGCTCCATGTCGCCGTGCTCGTTGAGCGCCGTAACCATCAGCACCATGATCCGCCGCGTCTTGGGATCGCTCTTGAGCTTCTGGCACACCTCGAAGCCGCTGAGCTTCGGCATCATGACGTCGAGCAGGATCAGATGCGGGTCGAACGCCGCCGCCTTGTCGAGCGTGTCCTGCCCGTCAACCGCAATCGCCACGTCGACGTCCATGCCGCTGAGATATGCCTCGAGCAGCTCGACGTTGGCCTCGTTGTCATCGGCGATCAAAATTCGGTCGCGGGATTTGTCGGTCATAGATTAATCGGGCTCCGTAACGCTTGCGGTTTAGCCGCGACGCGTAGGTCTTCCGCAGCGGAGCGCTCCGCTCCGGCGGACCTGCGCGTCGCGGCTAAACTGATATGTCGGTCACACATCCGCCGCTTCCATCGCCGCGGCGGGGGCGGGAAAGTCGGCGCACAGTTCGCGGACCTGGCCGCGGATCGTTTCGTGGACGCTCGCGTCGTCGGCGGCTTTAAGCGCTTCGAGAATCCACCGGCCGATGGTTTGCATCTCCGCGACGCCCATGCCGCGCGTCGTCAGCGCTGGCGTGCCGATGCGGATGCCGCTGGGGTCCATCGGCTTGCGCTGGTCGTAGGGGATCATGTTCTTGTTGACCGTGATGGTGCAGGCGCCGAGCGCCGCCTCGGCCTGCTTGCCGCCGATGCCCAGCGGCGTCACGTCGACGAGCATGAGGTGGTTGTCGGTGCCGCCGCTGACCAGCCGCAGCCCGCCCGCGCCGAGCGAGTCGGCCAGCGTGCGGGCGTTCTCGATGATCTGCTGAGCGTACGCGCGGAACTGGGGCGTCGCGGCCTCGCCAAAACACACCGCCTTGCCCGCGATGATGTGCATCAGCGGCCCGCCCTGGATGCCGGGGAACACGCGGCTGTTGACCGTCTTGCCGTATTCCTCGCGGCAGAGAATCAACCCGGCCCGCGGGCCGCGGAGCGTCTTGTGGGTGGTCGTGGTCACGATGTCGGCCACAGGCACGGGGTCGTCGTGCAGCTTCGCGGCGACCAGGCCCGCGTAGTGGGCCATGTCGACCATCAGCTTCGCGCCGACCTCGCGAGCGATCTCCGCGAACTTGGCGTGCGGAATCTTGCGGGGGTAGGCGCTCGCGCCCGCGACGATAAGTTTCGGCTTGTGCTCGCGGGCTAGCTTCGCGATCTGGTCGAAGTCCAGCAGGTGATTGTCCTGCCGCACGCCGTAGCTCACAAAGTTGTAGAGCATGCCCGACGTGTTGAGCTTCATGCCGTGGGTCAGGTGCCCGCCGTGCGCGAGATCGAGCCCCAGCACCGTGTCGCCCGGCTCGAGCAGCGTCAGATACGCGGCCATGTTCGCCTGCGAGCCGGAGTGCGGCTGCACGTTGGCGAACTGGGCGCCGAACAGCTTCTTCGCGCGGTCGATCGCGAGCTGCTCGACGACGTCGACATACTCGCAGCCGCCGTAATAGCGCTTGCCCGGATAGCCCTCGGCGTACTTGTTAGTCAGCACGCTGCCGGCGGCCTGCATTACGGCGGGGCTGGTGTAGTTCTCGCTGGCGATCATCTCCAGGCCATCCTGCTGGCGCTGGATTTCGTCGGCCACGGCGGCCCAAACGGCGGGATCGTTAGCGGCAAGGAAGTTCGTCATTCGGAAATCCCGGAAATTGCAAATTGGCCAATGGCCATTAGAAATTTAAAATTTGCAATGGCCATTGGCCAGTTTGCAATCGCTGCTGGTGGGCTCATTTTACCAACATCGGTCTGTCCCGCCATGAGCGACCGCGTATAATGATCGCGTGCCCGCAAGAGACCAAGCGGGCGTCTGCCCACCGTCGCGTCGCACGCGACGTCTTGGGCGTTTCACGGCTCGAGGCGCAGCCTCGCCACACTGTTTGGAGGATTCCTCGACTGCCCGCGATGTTCCAGAAAGACCTGCCGCCCTCCGTTGCCAACGAGCTCGACCGAAGCGGGCTCAACGGCGTTCCCCTCCTGCTCGCCACGACCACCGAACTCTCCCTCTCGGGACGCCCCGAGCGGCACTGGATCGTCGC
>JANOIK010001048.1:0-3563 GCA_031407585.1 Planctomycetota bacterium
CCGGCGGCGTGCAGTTCGTGTTTCTCGATGGCTCGGTGCGGCTGCTGACCACCGAATCCGACCCCGCGGTTCGCGACGCCCTCGTCACGCGCGACGGCGGAGAGCCGCAGGCACTCTTGAACTGACCATCGTGTTGCCGACAATCGGGGGCTCGGCTGTGTTGGCCGAGTCGACTCCGGCCTTGCCGCCCGCCCCGCATCCTCCCCTCGCACCTCGCACCTCGCACCGACTGGTTTCTCGCGAAACCGCCTTTGAAAGACTTTCCCATGACTCGTATGACGCCCACCGCTTCGTTCGTTTCCTTGGCACTCATTGCGATCGGCGTGATGGCCGCTCCCGCCCGTGCCCACTTTCCCTGGCTCGCGACCGATGCCGAGGGACACGCCCTGCTGTTCTTCGGCGAAAGCCCTGCGGACCGCGTTTACCGCGAGCCGCCCGAGGCCGTGGCGGCGGCCAAGGTGCTGGTCTTGGAGAGTGGCGCAGAGGGCGACGCCGCGGGGAAGGAAATCGAGCTGGCTGCCGTCGAGTCCGATGACTTCGTCGGCCGCAAGAGCGAGGCGACGACGCCCGCGGGCGCCACGCTCGAGTCGACCATTTCCTACGGCATCTACCACGGCATGCTGCTCGACTACTACGCCCGGCACATCCCGAGCCTCGACGCCGCAGCGCCCAAGAGCGGGTTGAAGCTCACGGGCACGCCGCGAGCCACCGATTCCGGGATCGAGCTTACGGTCCTGTGGGAAGGCAAGCCGTTGGCGGACGCGGTGGTCACGATCATCGATGGCGAGGGCACGCCGACCGAAGAGGTGAGCGATGCCGAGGGCGTGGCGAAATTCGAGGCGCCGGCGCCGGGGCTCATTGGCTTTCTCATCGCTCGCACCGACAATGACGCCAAGGGCGAAGTCGATGGCGAGAAATACACCAGCGCTGGAGCGTACGGAACTTTGACTGTGAACTTTGGCAAACCCGCCGCCGCGGCCCCGTCCGTTGATCCTGCACCGTCTGTTGAGCCCGCCGCGGCCGCCGAGGGCGAGGCGACGCCGACTTCGACGACGACCGCCGCCGCCCCGACCGAGGACTCCGCGCTCACGCCGCTGCCCGAGCCGCTCTCCAGCTTCGGCGCCGCGGTGAGCGACGGCTGGCTCTACGTTTACGGCGGCCACACCGGCGAGGAGCACGCCCACTCGCGCGACAACCTGTCGAACCACTTCCGCCGCATTGCGCTGGCGGAAGGCGACGATGCCGCGAAGGGCGCCTGGGAAGAGCTGCCGATGGAGATCCCCGTGCAGGGCCTCCCGCTGGTCGCTCACGGCGGCAAAATCTACCGCGTCGGCGGCCTCTCGTTCCGCAACGCCGCGGCCGACGAGGCGGACATGCACTCCGTCGCCGAGTTCGCCTGCTTCGACCCCGCCACGCAGAAGTGGACTGCGCTCACGCCGCTGCCCGAGGCGCGCTCGTCGCACGATGCCGTGGTGATCGGCGACACGCTGTACGTCGTCGGCGGGTGGACGCTCGCCGGTGAGAGCGAGGGAGACTGGCTCGGCACGGCCTGGTCATTCGACCTGAGCGATCCGCAGGCCGAGTGGCAAGCGGTCGCGAGCCCCACGTTCAAGCGGCGGGCCCTTGCCGCGGCGCGGTGGAACCGGCAACTCGTGGCGATCGGCGGCATGGATGACAACGCCGAGATCTCGCGCCGCGTCGACGCCCTAGACCCCGCCACCGGAAAATGGACGAAGATGCCTGACCTGCCCCGCGGGCAGATGGCCGGCTTTGGCGTGTCGGCGTGGAACCTCGATGGCAAGCTGCTAGTCAGCGGCGCCGACGGCGCCGTGCTCCAGCTGTCCGACGACGGCACGAATTGGGAGAAGGTCGGCAAGCTGTCCGCCGGGCGGTTCTTCCATCGGCTCATGCCCGGCACGGGCGAATCGCTGCTGGTGATCGCCGGGGCCAGCATCGAAACGGGCAAGCATCTCGCGACCGTCGAGAGCTTTTCGCCGGGCTCGCCGAACTGACGGTCGTTGGGGTGGCCATGTTTCCCGACTGGTCCACATGCCCACGCCGAGCCGTGGGCATGGCACCCCACCCAATGCGTGGCGAATCGCAGAGGTGCGAGCGGGGTTTCCTAGCGGTAGAATAATCCGCTCGGCTCATCCCCCTCGTCCCGTGGTTGCATTCGCATGCCCGTTCCTTCTCGAGTTTCCCGCGGAGTGCGCGGCGCCGTGCACGTGCTCCGCCTCGCCCTGTTTGGCGTGATAGTCGCGGCCGCAAGCCCGGCCCGCGCGCAAACGCCGCCGCCCATCGATCGCCAGGCGCTCGTCACGCGGCATAACGTCGTGCATCGCTCGGCCGACCCCAAGCACTTCCTGCAAATCGGCAACGGCGAGTTTTCGTACTCGTTCGACGTCACGGGCATGCAAACGCTCGACCGCACGTTCGAGCACCCGATCCCGCTGCACACGATGTCGAACTGGGGCTGGCATAGCTTTCCTAATTCGGACGGCGCCAAGTACGAGGATACGCTCAGCGAATTCAAGGTGGGCGATCGCACGGTCACGTACGCCGACAAGCAGAACTCGCCCGCGGGCAAGTATTTCCGCGAGAACCCGCACCGCGTGAACCTCGCCCGCATTGGGCTTTGGTGGGAGGGGCAGTCGGAAGATGGAGCGACGGCGGCCGATCTCGCGGACTTTACGGAGATCGAGCAGACGCTCGACCTGTGGACGGGCGTCGCGACGAGCAAGTTCAAATTTCGCGGCGAGAGCGTGACGGTCACGACTATCGCTCATCCCGAACGCGATGCCGTCGCATTTCGAATCGAATCGCCGCTAATTACGACGGGCGAGCTGGGCGTCGTGGTGCGATTCAGCTACCCAAGGGGCGAGTGGGGACCGGCGATCGACAATTTCGAGAAGGACAGCGGAAATAGTACGCTGTGGCAGACGAGTGAGGCGGCTGAAGATGGCATTGTGCGGGGCGCTCGGGCGCTTGACGGTTGGAAGTATATGGTGACTATGCAGGCCGCCGGGGGACAGTCGGCAGTTGTCGGGCGGAATGCGAGACGAATCACTTGGCCGGATCGGGACGCTGGTGACTTGACCGTAGATTTCGAATCCGGATGGTCAGGGCCTGCAGAAATTGTCTGGAACGGTCAGCCGATGACTTATTCCAGCATCGGCGCGGCCGCCACTGCTCACTGGAAAGAATTTTGGTCCACCGGCGGCGCGCTCGACCTCAGCGGAACCGACGACCCGCGCGCTCGCGAGACGGAACGCCGCGTCGTCCTCTCGCAATATCTTACCGCCATCCAGAACGGCTCGCTGCCGCCGCAGGAGACGGGGCTCGTCACCAACTCCTGGTTCGGCAAGCAGCACCTCGAAATGCACTGGTGGCACGGCGCCCATTTTCCGCTGTGGGGCCGGCCCGAGATTCTCGAGAAGAGCCTCGCATGGTACGAGACGATTCTGCCGCAGGCGAAGGCGATCGCCGCGCGACAAGGTTACAAGGGCGCCCGATGGCCGAAGATGTGCGGGCCGGACGGCGTGAGCTCGCCCAGCGGCGTCGGC
>JANOIK010001067.1:0-1555 GCA_031407585.1 Planctomycetota bacterium
CCAGGAACAGTTTTATCTCGAGTCGCAAGCCGCCCTCGCCTATCCCGGCGAGGAAGGCCAGATGGTCGTTCACTCCTCGACACAAAACACGACCGAGATCCAGTCGGTCGTCGCCGAGCTGCTCGGCGTCGGCCATCACGAGGTCGTGTGCATCTGCAAGCGCATGGGCGGCGCCTTCGGCGGCCAGGAAACGCAGGCCGCGATCCCCCCGATGATGGCCGCGCTCGTCGCCCGCGTCACCGGCCGAGCAGCTCGCGTCGTGTACGACAAAGACACCGACATGAAGGTGACGGGCAAACGCCACCCCTATCTCACGCGCTGGGACGTCGGCTTCGACGGCGACGGCCGCATCCTCGGCCTTCGTTTCGAATACTTCTCGAACGCCGGCGCCACGACCGACCTCTCTCCGTCAATCATGGAGCGCACGCTCCTGCACAGCGACAACGCCTACTACATCGAGCATGCCGACTTCTCCGGCCGGCTCTGCTTCACGAACCTCCCCTCGAACACCGCCTTCCGCGGCTTCGGCGGCCCGCAGGGAATGGCCGCCGTCGAGAATGTCATCGAGTCGATCGCCCAACACCTCGGCATCGACGCCCTCGACGTTCGTCACCGCAACGTCTATGGCCACGGCGAAAGAAATATCGCTCCCTACGGCCAGATCATCGAGCGCAACCACCTCCCCGAAATCCTCACTCAACTCGAACGCACCTCCGACTACCGCGCCCGCCGCGCTGAGATCGACCGCTTCAACGCCGCCTCATGCTTGCAGCTCCGCGGCCTCGCCCTCACTCCGATGAAATTCGGCATCTCGTTCACCACAAAATTCCTCAACCAGGGCAACGCGCTCGTCAACCTCTACACCGACGGCACCGTCCAAGTCTCCACCGGCGGCACCGAGATGGGTCAGGGACTCAACACCAAGATCCGCCAGCTCGTCGCCGACGAGTTCGGCCTCGACCCGGCCCGCGTCCGCCTCATGCCCACCAGCACCGAGAAAAACAACAACACCTCGCCCACCGCCGCGAGCGCCGGCACGGACCTCAACGGCGCCGCCGCAGTGCGCGCCTGCCGCGAAATCAAACGCCGGCTCAAACGCTTCGCCGCCGACCGCCTCGCCGACCCCGGCGAGGGGCTCGTCGCCTCGCCGCGCCACGTCGTTTTCGCCGACAACGCCGTCTACGACACCCGCCGCCCCGAAGTCCGCCTCGCCATCGGCCCGCTCTGCGACGCCGCACGCCGCGATCGCGTCGACCTTGGCGCCCGCGCGTTCTTCGCCACGCCCGGGATCGACTTCAACCGCGAAACGGGCCGCGGCACGCCGTTCTTCTACTACACGCAGGGCGCCGCCGCCTGCGAGGTCGAAATCGACCGCTTCACCGGCGAGCTGACCGTCCGCCGCGCGGACCTGCTCATCGACATCGGCCGCTCGATCAACCCGGGCGTCGACCGCGGCCAAATCACCGGCGGTTTTATTCAGGGGTTGGGGTGGGTGACTGCCGAGGCGCTCACGTACGACGCCCGGGGCCAACTCCTCTCGCACTCGCCGACGACG
>JANOIK010001076.1:0-2753 GCA_031407585.1 Planctomycetota bacterium
GAAGAAGCCCTCAACGGCACCGACCCGCACGAGGCGATCGACTACTCGAACCTGGGCAACAACCGGGACACGATCAGTGGGTAGGCCAGGGATATTTCACCACGACGGCACGACGGCACGACGCCGGAAAAGTCGTTTGCTCCCGCTTACACCGCACGCTCGTCGTGGAATCGAATCCATTTAAGGGCGCCGAATCCCGCCCAGCGTTCTTCGGCCTTTCGTCGTGTCGTCGTGCTCGTCGTGGTGATAACTCCGATCCGTGGTGGTGAAATCCAGCGGCGCTCGCGGCTGGCCGTATTCCGCACGAACGCAAGCGAACACACGCCCCTTTGCAAAGTTTCTGTGAAGTTGACGGGAAATGTTGCTTTTGCGATAATGCACCCGTCCGAGGCAACCACCGTCCTGTCGCTGCAAATCGCCGCTGGCAGGGTGTGAGTTGTAAGGACGGCAGCTTTTCGGGGCATCTATTCTCACTGCGACTTGAAAACTCGCCAAATTCGCGCATCTTTCAGTCGACCGCTGCGCAAACGGGCCAGGTAAGTCCACGGCACTCGCGCCATTCAGAATTCTGCATTCATCATTTTCTCATCGCGGCTTCGCTACAAAAAAACTCTCCTCCGGAACTAAGAAGGAACGCACGCATGCCTCGCACCGACCTGCGATCGCCGGCGACCACTCGCCCGCGCCCCACGGGATTTACGCTCGTTGAACTTCTGGTCGTCATCGCCATCATCGGCGTGCTGGTCGCGCTGCTGCTCCCGGCGATCCAGGCGGCCCGCGAAGCGGCTCGACGCGCGCAGTGTCAGAACAATCTCAAGCAGATCGGTTTGGCGTGTTTGAACTACGAAAGTGCAAAAAACTTATTGCCGTATGGCGCCCTCCTGGGCTCCTCCGCGGATCTTGGCGGCACTCCTCTCTATGCTGGTTGGACCATCGAGATCCTCCCTTTCTGCGAGAATCAGCAACTTAAGGCGCTCTACAGGCCAGGAATTGTCATTACCTCCACAGACGTAACGACGCAACGACTGCGCGAAACGCCGATGCCCATGTACACGTGCCCGTCGGACCAGCCGATGGAGTTGGTGACGCCCAGCGGCGGACACCCACTTGCCATGACCGTCAAATGGTGGCCCGGCTCCTACCGTGCAGTCTCGGGACGAGGTACGGGTTCCGACACGTGGTATCTCTTGGAGAACCTGCCCGCGCCGTGGGGCACGTCACTCGCAACGGAATACCAGTCGAAGCAGATTCACGATGGCTGGCGCGGACCTATCCACGGCCTCAGGTTGATCGCAGGCTCGAATACCGTCATCGACACGACCAAGGGTCCGGAGCAAGAAGCGATCAAGTCCATTTCGGACGGTACGAGCAATACGCTCCTGGCTGGCGAGGCGACAAACTGGATGGGCAATGACGTTAACAACCCCTTCGGCCGCCGCACGATGTGGGCAAATAGTTGGGGCAATGCCATCATGTCCCAAACCTACGCACAAGACCGCATCTTTTGGGGCGACTACCGGAAATGTATTGGAGCGGAACCGCCGCTCCCGACTCCACGTCCGCTCCAGTATGTCGGCGAGGACGCGAAGCTTTGCCTCTCTGGCTGGTTCGGCGGCCACACGGCCGGGATGAACTTCGTCCGCTGCGACGGCTCGATGACCTTTATCGGCTTCGACGTCGACGGCCAGACATTCGCCACACAGGGCAGCGTCGCCGACGAAGGCATCTTTTAGTCTGTCGAATCTTTCCCTGCGCCGTACAGCGCACACTGAGGAGCGGGTATGGCGTTGCGGAAGTATTGCGCTACCGTTGTCGTTCTGGCAGCGCTGGCCTGCGTAGGATGCGGCGGTCCCACGCTCCAGCCAATCTCGGGAACAGTTACGCTCGACGGCACGCCGCTCGCCGGGGCGCGCGTGGCGGCTCAGGTGAAGAATTCTCCCGAGACGCGCCCCTACACGGGAGATACGGACGCCCAAGGCCATTTTGCCCTCGGCTCGCTTGAGAAGCCCGGCGGCGGAGCTGAGGTGGGTGATTACACGTTGACAATCACCACCAATTTCTCGCCGTCAAACGCCGACGAGTTTACGCCGTCGCCCACAGAGCGCGTCCCCGCCCCATACCCCGCCGGCGTCGACTTCACAGTGCCTGAGGGCGGAAACACTGCGGCCAACTTCGAACTCGAGTCGAAATAAGCGAGTCTCACGCTCCCGGCCGTTCGCGAAATAACGGGTAGGACCCGTTGCGAACCGCATCCGAAGTGGCGCAGAAAAAGAGGTTTCTGGGAGCGCTTGCGCGCCAACCGAGATTAACCTCACGCAGCTGCGGGACCGACCCCTTCAATATTTATGACTGTTCGCCCACTTTACCCATTTTATGGGATTTGCGAACGCAATGACGCGACTGCATCGCATTGCGAAGAATTCTTGAGTTTGCGCGCGGAAAATTCTTGAATCGCGCGCTGAGTGGGAATAGAACTGCGGCCGCGGACGATCACCGTGGAGCGCGGAAGCGCGATTCTTTGCTGGAACGCATCTCTAGATCAGGAACAGCTCGTTTTAACCTACGAGGCGTCATTATGCGCAGACTTCCCAACGCCTGGACTCGGACGATGGAGAAACTAGTGCTTTGTCACAGCTTGATTTTCGGGTAGAGGGATTTGAGCGTACCGCGGGCGTCTTTGACTTTCATCTGCCAGTCGACGCCGCGCTGGGTCGCGTTGACGTCGGTCGACCAGGCTGCCAGCTCGGACTGCA
>JANOIK010001085.1:0-5267 GCA_031407585.1 Planctomycetota bacterium
GAGGCATTCATGGAAGCAGGCATTGTGGGGCTGCCCAACGTGGGCAAGAGCACGCTGTTCAACGCGCTGACCGCCGCGGGCATCGCGAGCGAGAACTATCCGTTCTGCACGATCGAGCCGAACGTGGGCGCCGTCGCCGTGCCCGACGCGCGGCTGGGGCGGCTGAACAAGCACATGCCCACCGAGAAGATTGTGCCGGCCATGCTCAAGCTGGTCGACATTGCGGGGATCGTCCGCGGCGCCAGCGTGGGCGAGGGCCTGGGCAACCAGTTTCTTTCGCACATCCGCACGGTCGACGCGATCCTGCATGTGGTCCGCTGCTTCGACGAGCCCGACGTCGTGCACGTCGAGGGGAGCGTCGATCCGATCCGCGACGTCGAGACGATCGACACCGAGTTGATGCTCGCCGATTTGCAGTCGGTCGAGTCGCAGCTCGATCGGGCGAAGCGCACCGCTCGCACGGGCGACAAGGACGCGAAGCTCAAGGTCGAGGTGCTCGAGGAATGCCAGAAGGTGCTTGCCGAGGGGAAGCCCGTTCGCGGCCTGATTTTCGCCGACGAGAAGCGCGCTAAGGTGCTGGCGGAACTTCAGCTGATGACCGCGAAGCCGGTGCTGTACGTGGCGAATGTGAACGAGGACGACGTGGCTGGAAAAGCGCCGCCGGTGATGCGGCTGCGGGAGCGCGCCGAGGGGGAAGGCGGAAACGTGGTCCCCGTGTGCGCGCGGCTGGAGGCGGAGCTCGCCGAACTCGCACCGGACGAACGACAGGAGATGCTCGAGAGCCTGGGGCTCGCCGAGCCGGCGCTCGCGTCGCTCGCGCGGGCGGCGTACAAGCTGCTGGGGCTGCAGAGCTTCTTCACCGCGGGGCCGAAGGAAATTCGCGCGTGGACAATCCCCGCCGGAGCCACGGCGCCGCAAGCGGCGGGCGTCATTCACACCGACTTCGAGCGCGGCTTCATCCGCTGCGAGACGTACTCGGTCGACGACCTCGACCAGTACAAGACCGAGAAGGCCATCCGCGAGGCGGGGAAGCTCCGCGTCGAAGGCAAAGCGTATGTGATGCAGGACAGCGACGTGTGTCACTTCCTGTTTAATGTGTGATGGGGGGGCGAGTTCACTCACTCCACTGGCACGGGATATGGCGCGACCTAAGCAGCCACGCTTGCCCCGCAACGCGAAATACGCAGTTCCCTGGTGGTACTATCTTGTCGCAACTCCGTTTGGCTTGGCCGCGGTGGCTGTGCTGGGCCTGGCATTGCACGACATTGTCTTCTGGCATCAGGCCAAAGGTTGGATCGCGGTCCCCGCCACGATCCTCGAAGTCGACCTGCTTCGCGGGCGTCGGGCAAGCAGGCGAGTTGTTGCCCGCTACCGCTACGAGTTCAACGGCGTGACGTACGAGAACGACGGAGTGGGAATACATTCCGGCGGCGATAACTTCGGCGGTTTTCAGCAGGAGATGGCTCGCTCTTTGAGAGACTTGCAACGCAAGGGCGTTCCTGTTTGGTGCCATGTCAATCCAGCGAACCCGCACGAAGCATTGCTCCACCGAGAGCTGCGCCTGTCAATGCTCCTTGTCATGCTGCTGGTGGGCGGAGGAGGCATTTGCGTAGTCGTCGGAGTTCTGCGCGGCAGTTTGCCTGCTTGGCGCGGTCGGGCCGCCCGCGAGAATGCAGTAACGTAAGCTGTGAATCGGGCGAAATCCGAAGGTCTACAAATCTCGCTCCGCAACAGCACGATGAGCCGCAAATCCAAGAACAACTCGGTCCAGTGGAAGTCGGACCTAAAAACGGCCAAGCTCGGCACGGGCTGCCTGATACTTTTTGCCCTGCCGTTCGCGCTGATTGGCGCCGGGACAGGCTCCTCGATCGTCTACGATCTGTGGATGTGGCAGGCGGCCCAGCGGTGGGTCGAGACGCCCGCGCAGATCCTCGAGTCGTCCCTCGAAACCGATAGCGACGGTGACGGCGAAACGCACACGGTGGTCGCCCGTTACAGCTACGAGTACGGGGGCAAGGCCTATGAAGGCGACCGCGTGACGCTGCAAGGCGGCCAGGACAGCGTCGGCACGTATCAGCAAGACCGGGCGACGGCGCTCGAGGGCATCAAGAAGGCTGGCGGCAAGACGGTGTGCTACGTCAACCCGCACGATCCGTCGCAGGCGATGCTCTACCGCGATGTGCGCATCGGGCTGCTCGGCTTCAAGCTGATGTTCACGACCATCTTCGGCGGCGTGGGGTTCGGGCTCCTGGCCGCCGCGTTCTACGGCCGACGGGCCGCCACGCACGAGGCGAACGCCAAGCGCGACTCGCCCGGCGAACCATGGCTGTGGCGGCGCGACTGGGCCTCGGGGCGGATCCGGTCGTCCGGGAATGCCCTGCTGGGCTTCGTCACGTTCTTCGCCGTGTGTTGGAACGCGATGACGTGGCCGGTCGTCCTCTCGGTATGGGGCCGAGGACAGCAAGACAGCGGACCGCCGTGGCTCTTGCTCGCACTGTTTCCGCTGGCCGGCTTTGGCGTCGGCTGCTGGGCCGCGTACTTGTGGCTTCAGAGGCTGCGCTGGGGCGTCTCGGAGTTCGAGATGGTCTCGACGCCGGGAGTGATCGGCGGGCCGCTGGCAGGCATCATCCGCGCGCCGCGCAGCATGTCGCCGGAGAATGGCTTCGTGCTCCGCCTGGCGTGCGACAAGAGCACCACGACGCGCTCCAGCGACGGGTCGTCGACCGAGACCGAAACGCTGTGGGAAAGCGAGCATACAATCTTCCGCGACCTGGCGACGGCCGACGGCGGCAGCACCATGATTCCCGTGAAGTTTCTTGTGCCGTACGAACGGCAGTCCTCCGGCGAAAACATCAAGTGGAAGCTCTCGGTGAAGGCCGAGATGATCGGCGTCGACTACGCGGCCGAGTTCGAAGTACCGGTGTATCGGACGCGGACGAGCTCGCCGGACATGACCGGGGCCGCCGTGCGCGCCCAGGCCGAGGCCGGCGGCGAGGCGGCGGAAAACCTCTCGATCGAAGCCGTCGTCGCGCGGCTCAGCGCGGTGCTGGAAGAGAAGATGACCGACAGCCGCGTGATTCGCTTTCCAATGGGACGGAATCGAGGCATGGCGGCCTTTCTCGTGATGTTCGCCGCGGTGTGGGGCGGCGTCGCGTACGTCGTCACGGTGAGCGAGGGGCCGCGGCTCGTGGCCGGGGGCGTGGGGATTCTCGCGGGCCTTTTTGGACTGCTCGCCCTTGGCGTGTGCTTCGCGACCACGCGACTGGAGTACGGCTCGCGAGGCGTCTCTTGGTCGCACGGCTGGTTTGGCCTGGGCCGCCGCCGGGAAGTTCCGCGGGCTCGAATTCTGTCGATCAGCCTCGACAAATTGGGCACGACGCACGGCGAGACGTCGCACCGCCACATTGTGCTGACCGACGACGCTCGCGAGCACATCGTGGTCAATCAGGTCGCTCGCACGGTCGACGCGCAGGCATTGGTCGACGACATGCGTCGCGTGCTGCGCCTGGACGAGCGCGACGGCGGCGGCGGGGCATCGCTGGAGGCCGACCTGCCGAAGGACTTTCTTTAGAATTACGCGAACAACTCGCTCACCACGGCGCCGCCATCGACGAGCTTGATCGGCCGGCCGTTGGGGCTCGTGTTTTCGTACGCGGGGTCAATTCCCAGGGCATGATAAACCGACTGGAACAGGTCGGTCACCAGCACGGGGCGGTCGGCGACGTCCGAACCGGACTTGTCCAAGCGGCCGATGACCTGCCCGCCGCGCACGCCAGCGCCGGCCAGGGCGGCGCTGAACGCCCTGGGGTAATGATCGCGGCCGGCGCGCGGGTTGATGCGGGGCGTGCGGCCGAACTCGCCCATCCAGATCACGAGCGTGCGATCGAGCATGCCCCGCGTACGCAGGTCCGTGATGAGTTGCGCCGTAGGCTGGTCGACTTGCCCGCACAAGTCGCGCGTGCGAGCGAAGTTGTCGAAGTGCGTGTCCCAGCCCCTGGACGCGACCTCGACGAACGTGACGCCGCGCTCGACCAGGCGGCGAGCCATCATGCAGCCCGCGGCGAACTCGCCCTGGCCGTACGCGGCGCGCAGCTCGGCGGGCTCGCGGTCCAGGTCGAAGGCCTCCATCTTGGGACTCTGAATCATGTCCGCGGCGCGGCGGATGAGCTTGTGTTGGTCGGCGACCACCTGCGCCCCGCCCGCGGCCGCGAAGCCGCCCTCTAATGATTCCAAGAGCTTCAGGCGACGCGCGTAGCGAATCGGCTGCGACGAGGGCGCCGTGTTGGCCGGCGGCTGCATGGCCGATTGCAGGATCAGCGGATCGTAGTCGATGCCGAGCAGTCCGCCGCCCCCGGAGTTGGGCAGTCGGCCGCCGATTTGCACGAAGCTGGGCAGCTCGTTCGCGGCGTCGCCGATCTGTTGGGCGACGTTGGCGCCGAGCGTCGGAAACTTCACGCCGCCCATCGGCAGATAACCGTGGTGCAGCAGGTAAGTGGCCCGTTGGTGGTTGCCCTCTTTGCTGGTGACCGAGCGAATGAGCGCGACGTCGTTCATAACTTTCGCGCAGTACGGCAGGTTCTCGGAAATCCCGATGCCGGCGACGCTCGTGGGGATCGCCTTGGTCTCGCCGCCGTTGGCGTGGCCGGACAGGGGGCTCCAGGTTTCGAACTGCGACGGGGCACCGTTCATCCACAACAGGATGCACGCCATGCCGCGACTGCGAAGCTCGTCGGCCCGCGCAGCGATCGAGTCGGTCCAGCTCAAGGCGCCCGCGGCGACGCCAAGCGCGGCGGACTGTTTGAGAAAATCGCGCCGCCCCACAACGCGGCCTCCACGAACGGCGACCGCGGTGTGGCGCTGGAGATTTGATGTCATGGCACTCTCCCTGTCTCCCGTTTAGCCGCGACGCGGAGTCTTCGGAGCGGAGCGCTCCGCTGCGGAGGACCTTCGCGTCGCGGCTAACGACCAATTGATGGCATTGCGTTTAGCGTCGGTGGCGGAATTCCGCGGAATTGATCAGCGCCCATGTGAGGTCTTCGATCGCGTCTGGGCGGCGGCCGACTTCGTCGATATAGGCGCCCGCGATCGTCAGCTCCGCGACGGTCGGTTCGCGGCTGAGGATTTGTAAGTAAAGCTCGACGACAAGCTGGTCGTCGTCCGGAATCTCAGCAAGCAGCCGTTTGACGAGCCCGCCGCGGGCGGCCTTGGCGCCGCCGGCGACTTGCGGCGAGTTCATCATCGCGAGCACCTGCGGGATCGAGCCCGCG
>JANOIK010001099.1:0-3138 GCA_031407585.1 Planctomycetota bacterium
CCAAGAGCAAATCGACAACGCCGACGTGCTGGTCTTCTACCAGCGCGGCCGGTGGGACGACGCCCGGGCCGCGGCGATCGACCCCTTCCTCGCCCGCGGCGGCGGCTGCGTTTACATCCACTGGGCCGTCGATGGCCAGGGGGGTCAGGAAGAATTCGCCAAGCGGATCGGACTCGCTTCCTGGGGCGGCCACATCAAGTACCGTCACGGCCAGCAGGACGTCGACTTCTCGCCCGGTAAGGATCACCCCATCGCCCGCAATTTCGAGCGCGTGAAGTGGGTCGACGAAACCTACTGGGAGCTCACCGGCGATCCGAAGTCGCTGAACCTCATTGGCACGCAGGAAGAAGACGGCGCCCCGCAGCCGCTGTTCTGGACCGTCGAGCATGGCCAGGGCCGCGTGTTCGTCTCCATCCCCGGCCATTACATGTGGACGTTCGACGACCCCGCGTTCCGCCTGCTGCTGCTCCGCGGCATCGCCTGGGCTGGGCGCCGCAATGTGGATCGGTTTAACGACCTCGTGACGCTGGATGCACGGATCGAGTAATTGGAATAAGGCGTATGCCTGTGCTCAGCGACGTCTGCCAAATCACCCACAGAAAACTCGTCTACGGAAACTGCCCGTGGTGCGGGCGGCTCATCGTCGAAGGGCAAGCTGCGCTCGGGACTAGCATCGGAGACGGCGGAGGCGTAGGCGACAACGAGTCGCCCGCTGGTCCCAGTTTGTCGGATGTCGTGAATGCGACCGGACCGCTGCCACCGTCTCGAGCCGCTCTGTTTGTCGCAGAGATCGCTGAAGCAGTGCAACTAATTCATGCGCAAAACGGAGTGCATGGCGCAATACGACCGGCCGCGTGCCGACTCGCCAACGACGGACACGTACGACTTGACACATCACCTGATTTGACGGCGAGTGAATTCGACTCGTCCGAGTCGGTCGATTTGAGTATTGCCGACTTCCTTGCTCCCGAGCAGGCTCTGAATGCGCACCGCGTCGATTCTCGCGCCGATGTCTACAGCCTCGGCTGCTTATTGTACTTCTTGTTGGTAGGGCAGCCGCCGTTCGATGGCGGCACGATCTCCGAGCGTCTGATCAAACATCAGATCGAGCCTCCACCTTCGATTTGCATTGTGAGGCCTGATGTGCCAAAAGAACTCGAAGGTCTCAGTAAGAAAATGATGGCCAAGCAACCAGATCAACGTTTTCCAACCGGTCAGTCGGTCGCGGACGCAATACGAGACTGGCTTACCAAATAGTGTTTGCGACGAATTGTTCTGCAGTCGCTCATCGCGATGCTTTGAATCCCTTTCCTATGCTATGAGTAACGCCATGCAACGCCGCGATTTCCTCACCGCCTCCGCCGCTTGCGGCTTAGCGACCGCCGCCCTCCCCCACACGGCCCGCGCCCAAGCTGCCGCCGCCGATCACCACTACATCGAGTGGCGCACCTACCGAAACGCCCACGCCGACAGCCAAGAGCTCGTCGGCAGCTACCTCGAAACGGCCGCCGTGCCCGCGTGGCAGCGCATGGGCCTCGGCCCCGTCGGCGTCTTCACCGAGACTGGCGAGGGCGCCGGCGCCGCACTGCACGTCCTGCTGGTCTACCCCACGCTCGCCGCCTTTGGCTCCGCGCGGGAGAAACTCGAAGCCGACCCCGAATACCAAAAGAACGCCGTCGACTACCTGGCCGTGGTGAAAGACGACCCCGCGTTCGAGCGCATCGACAGCTCGCTGCTCGTCTGCTTCGCCGGCATGCCGCACCTGAGGATGCCCGCCAAGCGCGGCGGCCTCTTCGAGCTCCGCACCTACTACAGCCACAGCGAGGAGCGCGCCCGCAAGAAGGTCGACATGTTCAATAGCGGCGAGATGCCGATCTTCGAGAAAAGCGGCTTTGAAAACGTGTTCTTCGGCGAAGGCCTCATTGGCAACGACCTGCCCTACCTGAAATACATGCTGGCCGCGCCCGACATGGCCGCCAACGAAGCCGCGTGGAAAAAGTTCGTCGAGCACCCCGACTGGGTCGCGATGAAGGACGACGCCCAGTACAAGGACACGGTCTCGAACATCGCGAAGCTCTATCTCGTGCCGACGGCGTACTCGCAGATTTAGCCGGCCTTCACGCCGACAAACGTCGCCCACAGCTCGCGCTGCCACGGCACGGCGACGGAATCGAAACCGGCCGCGCGCAGATATCGCACCTGCGTCTCGACCGCTTCCAAGCAATCGTTGCCGCTCTGGAACGGCGCGCCGAACTCGTCGAGATTCCGCCGCGACCATTTCGCCACGATCTCGCCGAACGTCGCGGGAATCGCGCCCGACGCCACGGACGACTCCATGTGATCGCGCCACTTTTCAAGCAGCCCGCGAAACTCGGCGTCGCCCGCGGGCCGCGCTTCGTCGCCGTTGATGAACACGCCGCACTCCGGCAGAGCCGCAAAGATCGCCCCGAACAACCGCTGCTTTTCCTCAGGCAGCAAATGGTGAATCGCTGAAGTGCTCACCACCGCGTCGAACGGCTCAAGATGCGTTCGCCAGTTGTCTTGCAGCGACGCGGTGACAAACGACGCCCGCCCGCCGAACCGCGCGAGCCGATCACGCGCGATCGCCAGGAACGGCTCCGATTGATCCACAACCGTCGCCCGCGCCGCGGGGAACTGCTCGAGAATGCGCTCGACGAGCCTTCCTGACCCGCCGCCCAGATCGACGGCGTGAAACGCCCGCGTCGCAATCGCCTGCTCAGCCAGCGCCGCCAGCACCGAGTCCTGCACCGCAACGTAATGCGGATGAATCACCGGCGCCGCGGCGTCGTAATCGACCGCGGCCTGGGTTTGATTCCAGCGATACTCGTGCGTACTCATACGCTCCAGGAGCGAGCGACCCGCCGTCAGGTTCGCCGCTGCTAAGGGCTACCGCAGATCCCGCGGAAACGATTCGGCAATCTCGGTCGCCGCGTCTTCGACCACGTCGCCGACCGTCTCGGGCGCGGGCGGAATCGCAGGCGCCGGCGGCTGAATGCTTTCAAACTCCGGAGGAACCGAGCCCAGAACCGTCGGCGGCGTGGCCGTCGACGAGTCGCCCGTGGGGGCAAAGCTCCAGTCTTTCGCGGTTTCGTGCGTGCGCCGCGGCGAGCTTTGCCG
>JANOIK010001101.1:0-2534 GCA_031407585.1 Planctomycetota bacterium
CTTGATGCCCACTTGGACACTCTATGTAGCGGAGCGAAGGGAGCCGATCTTACTCCGTTCCGGCGAGGCGTCAAACCGAATTTGTGGTTTTTGTAAGTCGCTAGCACACAACACCTTGTGGCAAGTGTGAAGTGCTAGCAAACGTGGGGTTCGGGAATTGTTAAGATGCGTAAGTAATTATACGCCAGCGGGTTGCGGAAAAGAACGCCATCGCAAGCGGGTGCGAGCCCGCTGACTCGTGATTCTGGGGCGAGGTGGGGCCGGCGACTTTGCGTAGATCGCCAAGCCTTCGCAGTTGGTTGCGGAGCCGCCTCGCCGATGCTGCCCCGCTTCGCTACTCTTCGCGGAACGTATGAGCACGCACGAGTATCGCTGGAATCAAACCCAGGCCGCGGTCGATTACGACGCCGCGGCGCCGGTGATCCATCCGCACTACGTCGCGGTGCAGGACTCGGTGCGGGCGGCGCTTGCTGAGCAGGCGATTGCGACGCGGGCGTTTCACGCCGTCGATCTGGGCGGCGGATCAGGAAGGCTCGTCGAGCGCATTCTCGAGGAGTTCCCCGCGGCGCGGGCGACGGTTGTCGATCAGTCGGAGCCGTTCCTGGCGATCGCGCGCGAGCGGCTCGCGCGGTTCGGCGGGCGGGCGTCGTTTGTCACCGCGTCGCTGCAAGACAATTGGCGAACGCATCTTGAGCCGTTCGACGCGGTGGTGAGCACCTCGGCGATTAACCATTTGCTGCCCGAGGAAAAGCAGCGGTTGTTCGCGGCGATCTTTGCGGCGTTGCCGGCGGGCGGCGGGTTCATCAACGGAGACGAGGCGCGGCCGGCGAGCGACGCCGAGTTCCGCGCGCTGCTTGAAAAGTGGCGCGATCACATGGAGTCGTCCGTGGCGTCGGGCGCGATTCCGGCGACGTTTGGCGAGATCGTGGCGAAATGGTCGCGGCGGAATCTCGACGAGTTCGGCGCGCCGTTTCAGAGCGGAAACGATTGCTTGGAAACGGTGGAGACGCAGATCGACTTTCTGCGCGCGGCCGGGTTCAAGGCTGTTACCGTGCCGTGGCAGCGCGAGTTGTGGGCGACGTTTGTCGCCGTGAAAGGCCGCTAAATCTGCGAGTACGCCGTCGGCACGAGATAGAGCTTCGCGATGTTCGAGACCGTGTCCTTGTACTGGGCGTCGTCTTTCATGGCGATCCAGTCGGGATGCTCCACGAACTTTTTCCACGCGGCTTCGTTGGCGGCCATGTCGGGCGCGGCCAGCATGTATTTGAGGTACGGCAGGTCGTTGCCGACGAGGCCTTCGCCGAAGAACACGTTTTCGAAACCGCATTTCTCAAAGATCGGCATCTCGCCGCTGTTGAACATCTCGATCTTTTTGCGGGCGCGCTCCTCGCTGTGGCTGTAGTAGGTGCGCAGCTCGAAGTGGCCGCCGCGTTTTGCAGGCGGCTTGAGCTGTGGCATGCCGGCGAAGCAGACGAGCAGCGAGCTGTCGATGCGCTCGAACGCGGGGTCGTCTTTCACGACGGCGAGATAACTCACGGCGTTCTTTTGGTACTCGGGGTCGGCTTCGAGCGTCTCCCGCGCGGAGCCAAAGGCGGCGAGCGTGGGGTACACCAGCAGGACGTGCAGGGCGGCGCCGGCGCCTTCGCCTGTTTCGGTGAACACGCCCACGGGGCCGAG
Source organism: Planctomycetota bacterium (assembly GCA_031407585.1). Classification (GTDB taxonomy): domain Bacteria; phylum Planctomycetota; class Planctomycetia; order Pirellulales; family Lacipirellulaceae; genus Lacipirellula. The sequence continues at coordinate 1,678 of JANOIK010001101.1, forward strand.
GCCCATGCGCTGCCAGGCCGGCACCGCGGCGGTTTCGAGGTAGCGACCGACGAGTTCCTGGCTGTCGGCGTGGGCGTTTCGATAGGTGCGCCATTCGACGTATTGCCGCTCGCTGGCGGGCGCTTGCGCGCGGGCGGCGCGGGGTAGAGCGACGGTCGCTAAGCCACAAGCGGCGGAGGCGGCGAGGAAATCACGGCGTTGCATGGGTGTCTCCAACGGAGTTCGTAGACGAAGCTGCCAGCTTCGTTTCAGCGAACGGATGTGCAATTGAAGTTGGTTACTGAGCGGGCGGGACGAAGCTGGCAGCTTCGTCTACGATCCGGGCGTCGAGCGTTACGAGGTCGTTGAAGCGATCGACATTGCGGCGGCCCGCCCAGGCGATGCCGCGGAGCAGCAGCAGGCGGAACGCGGGGTCGTCGAACGTCCACATGTAGTGGCCGGGGATCGAGACGAACACGCGGCCGCGGCCGGGCTCGACGGTCCAGAACAGCGGCTGCGGGGCGCCGTCTTCTTCTTGCGTTGCGATGAGGTTGAGCGACTTGGGATCGCCGGTAAGCTCCCAGTAGGTTTCGTCGACCCATTTCACGCGATCGAAGTTGCGGGCGATCGGGTGATCCTTGCCGGGCGAGAAGTCGACGTCTTGCTGGCCGTGGCGGTATTTGATGTGCCCGCCCCACGAGGCCAGGCCGATGCGCTTGGCGAATTCTTCCTGGCCGCCCTGGCCATCGACGGCCCAGTGGATGTAAACGCAGCCGCCGCCGCGGGCGAGGAAGGGGTCGATCGCCGCGGCCCGGGCGTCGTCCCACCGGCCGCGCTGGTAGAAGACCAGCACGTCGGCGTTGTCGATTTGCTCTTGG
>JANOIK010001107.1:0-1659 GCA_031407585.1 Planctomycetota bacterium
CGTCGTCGCTCGCGAGCTTAGGTTCGTGCGTCTAACGCAGGGACACGGTCGCCGGCCACACGGGCTTCACCTTCGCCTGTTGCACGTCCTTCGGGATGTCGATCACGACCGGGCCGGGCCGTCCGCTGGTTGCGATGAGGAACGCTTCCTTGATCACGCGCGGCAGGTCGGCTGCGTTGAGCACGAGATAGCTGTGCTTCACGATCGGCAGCGTCATACCGTAGAACTCGGTGTCCTGACACGCGGATTTGCCGATGAATTTTTGAAAAACCTGTCCCGTGATCGCGATCAGCGGAACGCTGTCCATGTAGGCATCGGCGATGCCGGTCACGAGATTGGTTGCGCCGGGGCCGCTGGTCGCCATGCACACGCCGGCGCGGCCGGTGACCCGCGCGTAAGCCTCGGCCGCAAACACGCCGCCCTGCTCGTGCCGCGGCAGGATGGTGCGGATTTTGTTCGTGCGGGTGAGCGCCTGATGCAGCTCCATCGAGGCGCCGCCCGGGTAGGCGAAGATCGCATCGACTCCCTCGCGGACGAGCGCCTCGACGACGATGTCGGCGCCCTTCATCTCGGGACCGATCTCAGCTTGGGGAAACGAGGCTACCGTGGAGGTGGATTTCGTGGCCATGGGCGCAGGTGTAAAAGCCGCAGAGAATGAAACCGCATCCCGGGGAGGCAAGCCCGGTCTCCGAGGGGCGGGGGTCTGAATCAGACTTCCATTCCTGCTCCTGCTCTTACTCCTGCTCCTCCTCTTCGCGTTCCACTTCAGATCGTTCAGAGAGCAAGAGCAGAAGTAGGAGCAAGAGCAGGAACGAAAAGCGCAGCGGAGAAACAGGCGTTCACGTCGTCGCTGGCCGCAAGGCCTCCGTCTGGCGCGCGTGGCGAACGTCATTTGAATTCCCATATCGAAGCAGACGTCATAGCACGAATCGTTCTAGTTGCCCCTCGTCCCCCTCTCAGCATGTCGAAACGATTTCGCGCGGCTGCGTGCCGTGCTTTGCTCGCAGGCCTGGGCTTCGGCCCTTCGTTAAGTGCCGCAACCCAGGAGGAACTCAACGCGACGCTTCATGCCGCGATCAATGGCAATGACGTGCCGGCGATCAAAGCGGCGCTGGCCGCGGGAGCGGACGTCAACGCTCCCGACACCGATGGTTGTCCGCCGCTGCATGCCGCGGTGGAGTTCAAGAAGATCGCGGTCGTTGAGGCGCTCCTCGCGGCCGGCGCGAAGGTCGACTCTCGCGACGATTTTCAGTCCTCACCACTCCACATTGCGGTTACGTGGGGCTGGGTCGACATCGTGAAGTTGCTTCTGGCGCATCATGGCGACGCCAGTGCGCGCGACTCGGAGGGCGCTACGCCACTTTTCCGCCTCGACGACAAGGCCGGGTCCATCGGCGAAATGTTGCTGGCCGCCGGGGCCGAGGTGCACGCGATCGACAACGCGGGCGACACTGCGCTGCACGTCACCGCTCGCGCCGGTCGGATCGATGCGGTCACGTTTTTGCTCGCGCACAAGGCGGACCTGGCGCGGAGAAACCGCGAGGGCCGGACACCGGTCGACTACGCGATTGACGGCTCCAAGCCCGACACGTTGGCGCTGCTGTTAGCGACTGAAGGTGGCAAGGCCGCCGTCACCGCGATCGACTCCCCGGGGCTGGC
>JANOIK010001167.1:0-1748 GCA_031407585.1 Planctomycetota bacterium
CGTCGTCGCCCAGGCCGTTGGCGGCGGCGGTGATCGGGCGCGTCGCGTCGAGCTCGAGGACGGCGGCGCGCATGTCGGCGGCGATTTTTGCGCCCGACTCCTCGCCGCGCTCGTACACCTCGTTGCCGATGCTCCACATAACGACGCACGGGTGATTGCGGTCGCGGCGGATCATGGCGGCTAGGTCGGCTTGCCAGTTGTCGGCGAAGTCTTCGTGGTAGCCGTGTTTCACTTTCTCCTTGGCCCCGCCGTCGAAGGCTTCGTCGATCACGAGCATGCCGAGGCGGTCGCAGGCGTCGAGGAAAGCGACCGAGGGCGGGTTGTGCGAGGTGCGGATGGCGTTGAAGCCGGCGGCTTTCAGCAGTTCGACGCGGCGGATCTCGGCCCTGTCGAACGCGGCGGCGCCGAGGGGGCCGTTGTCGTGGTGAACGCACGCGCCGAAGAGTTTTACAGTTTGCCCGTTGAGCTGGAAGCCGTGTTCGGGGGTCACCTTTACGGTGCGGATGCCGAAGGAGGTTTGCAACTCATCGACGACGCGGTCGCCGGCCTTCATACGGGCAACGAGTCGGTAAAGATGCGGCGATTCGGGCGACCAGAGCTTCGGCTCGGAAATGGTGAACCATTCGTTCTCTTCGCCGTGAGCTCCCGCCGCGAGTTCCGCGGCGGCCTTCTCGATCTCTGCGACCGTTTTTCCGTCGGAGTCGATAATCTCAATTTCCAGCGAGACGGCTTGCTCGCTGGCACTTTCGTTGATTGCGCCGATCTGAATGTTGACTAGCGCGCCCTCGGCGTCGAACGATCGCGTCCGGGTGAACATTTCGTCGCGATCGAAGTGGACGTTGTCGGTCGCCTCAAGCCAGACATGCCGGTAAATGCCTGAGCCGCTGTACCAGCGGCAGTTGGGTTGGGCGGAGTTGTCGACGCGCACGGCGATGACGTTGACCTCGCCGTGCGGTTTGAGGTGCGGCGTGAGGTCGAACCTGAACGGCGTGTAACCGTAGGCGTGCTTGCCAAGCTCGTGGCCGTTGATCCAGACAGTGGCGTGCTGGTAGACGCCTTCGAACTCGACGGCGATGCGCTGGTCCTTCCACGACTCGGGCGCGATGAACGTGCGGCGGTACCAGCCGATGCCGGCGGGGAAGTATCCGCCGGCGCCGCCGCTGGGGTTGTCGGCGGCGGGGGCGCCTTCGATGCTCCAGTCGTGCGGCAGGTTGACGGTGCGCCAGCGCGTGTCATCGAAGTCGAGGTTCACCGCCGCGGGGTGATCGCCGAGGGCGAAGAGCCACTTGGCGTCGAAGAGTACGCGCTCGCGCGCAGCGGCGCTGGGCGCCGCTAGTGCCAACAACGTGACGACGGCGAGCGTTGCGGCGGTCGTGAAGTGACGCGCGTTGCGTTGCAGAGAGCAGCTTCCCACCATAGATTAACCCCGGCGAGGTAAGAGGAGTTGCGGTTTTCCAGTCCGCGTCCTTTGCATTATCCCCGGGCGAGGGGTGTACACCATGATGGCGGCGAATGCTGGGCGACGCGTGGGGCGGATGGCGCAATTCTTTGCGCCCTGGTCATTCTTGTGCGCGGCATTGCTCGGGGCAGTTGGAGGTGCGACGTGTCGGGCTCAGGACTCGTCACGGGCGGCCGACGCTGGCTCCGCGCTTGAGGCGGCGTTTCGCACGCCGCCGCCCGCTGCGCGGCCGTGGGTGTTTTGGTACTGGCTGAACGCGGCGGTGTCGCGCGAGGGGATCACGGCCGAC
>JANOIK010001185.1:0-2122 GCA_031407585.1 Planctomycetota bacterium
GCGACGAATTCGCCGGCTGGAATGATCGTTACCGCACCGAAGCCGTGGCCCCGATTCAAAACAAAGTCGGTCAGTTCCTTAGCTCGCCGCTGCTGCGCGCCGTGTTCTCTTCGCCGCGGAGCGCGCTCAATTTGCGGCGCGTCATCGATCAAGGCCAGATTCTCTTGGTGAACCTCAGCCACGGACGGTTGGGCGAGGACTCCGCCGCCCTTTTGGGCGCGTTGCTGGTGACTTCGATCCAGCAGGCTGCCATGAGCCGAGCCGACGTGCCCGAAGCCGACCGCCGCGATTTTTATCTCTACGCCGACGAGTTCCAGACCTATGCGGGGACCGAGTCGTTGGCCGTGATCCTCAGTCAGGCTCGCAAGTACCGACTATCACTGTGCCTGGCCAACCAATTGGTGGGGCAGATGAGCGAGTCGCTCGCAGCCACCGTGTTCGGCAACTGCGGCACGCTGTGCGTTCTGCAGGTCGGCCGCGCCGACGCCGAACAACTGGCCCTCGAATTGGGCGGCGATGTGACGCCCGAAGATCTCATTGCGATTCCCAAGTTCACGGCCGTTGTCCGGCAGCTCATCGACGGCGAGCCGACGCGGCCCTTTTCGATTCGCACCTTGCCGCCGCCGCCCGCTACCAACGATCCTGCTCGGCGGGAGACAATGCGTCGCGCAAGTCATCGTCGCTGCGGCGGCCCGTCGGGTTCGCGGACTCTTTCCCCAGCACCATATTCCGGATCGCCGCCGGATCGGCGTCGCCCAGGATCAGCTGCTCCTTCGCGTGCCGCGGCAGGCGTTTGATCGCGGCGGCGCGGCGCATTGCCGCCGACCGATCCCGCATCGGTTCGCGCCAGGCGAGGTGGACCGGTCCTTTCAATTGCGCGTACTTGGCTCCGTGACCGGAGTTGTGTTGGCGGAGGCGGCGGTTCACATCGGTCGAGATTCCCACATAGAGCGAGTTGTCGCAGCAGCGCAGTAGATAGACGTACCAAATCGGCATAGCTGGGGACCGATTACTGGAGATAGGCTGCGCGATCGACGCGCCAGTCGTCAAGTTTCGCCGCCCGGCGAGCGATGATGCAATTCTGTGCCGGGCAAGTCGCCCTGCTGCATACGGCGAGCTTGCGGACCTGCTCAAGGGGCTCATGGCAAGAAGTGCGGAAATGAGTTGACAGGGGTGGGACGGGGCGTAGCATGGGCCCCTTTTGATTCTTCCCCCACATTCCCATGAGCACCGCAGTCGCCGCGAAGTCGGCGGGCAACAAGCCGCTCGTCAAGAAACAGCTCGGCAATATCTCCGTCGCCGTGTTTGCCCGCGAGGTGAGCAAGCCTGACGGCACGATCTTTACCGCCAAGGACTTCGTCCTGCAAAAGTCCTGGAAGGACAAACACGACGTCTGGCAGGATCAGTCGATCAGCCTCAAACGCAACGAGATCCTGGCTGTGCAGCAGGCGCTCTCGGCGGCGTTCGTCGAAAGTTTTGATAAGCAGGACGCCGACGAAGAATAACGAATCGCCGTCAGGCGTTCTCTTTCGGCCAAGCCGGCTCGCAACGATGAGAACTGCGAGCGGCTTGGCTAGTCGAGCGCCGTGAAGTCGTCGCGACCGTGCCGTGCATGTCGACAGCAAGGACAAGCCGCTAGCTTGCCGCCGCCCATACTTCTATAGTGTTCCAGTATGGCTGACGCGCCCCGCCCGCACCGCGACAAGTACGACGTCTCCGGCAACATCGAGGCGGAATACGTCGATCCCGATCACGATGTGCTGGTCAACAAGCCGGGCGTCGCCGACTTGGAGCAACTTCAGCAGTTGGAAGAAGCGGCGCTCGCCAAGGCCTACGAGACGCTGCTCGGCGAAGTCCGCGTTGATACGTCGCTAACCTGCGAATTGATCCGGCACATCCATGCCCGCATTTTTGGCGAGCTCTACGCCTGGGCCGGAAGGTGGCGCACGGTCAACATCAGCAAGCCTGGCGTGACCTGGCCCCCGCCGCTATATATCGACGAGAACATGCGGACGTTTGAGCAGAACGTCCTCGCCCGGCATCCGGCCGGCGCCTGTCCCGACGACGACTCCTTCTGCCGCGCGGCGGCCGAAATTCAGGGCGAGTTTCTCGTCGTCCATCC
>JANOIK010001195.1:0-2785 GCA_031407585.1 Planctomycetota bacterium
GTGCGATCAACGAGTCCTCCTGGTCCGCGACGCTCGAGACGCCGCTGGAGGCCAGCGCCGCCATTGCTTGGCGCGATCTGGGCGTAGACGCAATGGATGCTGAGGCCGTTGCGACCGCCGCTGAACCCACCACGGGCACGCGGGCGGCGGGCATCGAAATCTGGCAAACGACGCTGCCGCCGTACGGCATCGTTGCGCGGCGGTTTGAATCGTCGACTCTCAAAGTTGGAACTCCTGCGCCGCCGGTGAACGTCGCGGCGGCCGCCGATCTCGCCAAGTGCATCGAGCAGATCGAGCAGCGGATTCCGAGCCTTGGCGTCGAACGTCCGTATCCGCAACTTCAGAACGCGAACTTCGAACTCGGCGCGGCCGATGTGCGGATGCACGGTTGGCAGGCGCGCATCGGCAAGAGCGGCAACGTCGAGATCGCCGCGCTCGACGGCGCGACCGGACCAACGGCGAGCGGCCGAGCGCTGCACCTCGAGAGCGAAGATTCTTCGCTCGGCGTTGCGGCGCAAAGCTATCTCTTCCCCATGCCGGCGAGCGGACAGTTGACCGTCCGGGCGCGGGTGCGCGGTGGCGACTTGGCGCCCGAGGCGCGCATGTTCGTGTGGATCGAGTGCGACGCCGTGAGCGGCGAGACGCCGCGTTACCTGCCGCGCGAGGGTTGGCGGCCGAACGGCGAGTGGAGCACGCTCGAGGTCGCGTTCGACGACCTGCCGATGGACTCGTCGGGACAGATGCGGATTCAGTTTCACCTGGTCGGTCGCGGCGAGGCGTGGATCGACGACGTCGAGATGTTCGACCTGCGGTTCGGCGACGGCCAGCAGAAGGAGCTTGCCAAGCGGCTGCTCGGCGCCAAGGCGGCGCTCGATGATGGGCGCGTTGCGGATTGCCAGCGGTTGGTCGAAGGGTATTGGCCACGGTTTTTGGTGGAGTACTTGCCGGCGTCGGGCGGTTTGCCGCTCGCGCCGACGACGCCGGACATTCGCATCGCGACGCGGCCCGAGGACTTGCCGGCTCCAGCGCCTGCGGACGGCGAGTCGCCCGGCCTTGGCGATCGCGTGCGGCATATCTTTCAGCGATAAAACGGTAATCAGTCGATGACCGCCGCGGGGGCGAGCTCGCCGCCCGGGTAACTCACCGGTGCGTGGACCGCGCCGTGATGCTTCTGCTCGATGACGCGCATCGACTTCCATTTGCCCTGCCGATGGCGGAGGAAGTACGCCACCGCGAGCAGCCAGATCCAGACAGTGATGATGGTCCAGCAGCCGTAGACGTCGAAGTTCGCCACGTCCACGGCGTACCACGTGGCGCCGATGATGCTGATCGCCGAGACGATGCTCACCTTCATGATGAACCGCGTGTCCCCGGCGCCGCGGAGCACGCTGGCCAGGACGATGATCGTCGCGTCGAAGATGTTGTACGCGGCGACGTACCGCATGAGCGTGATCGCCAGGGCGCGGATCTCGCCGTCGTTCCGCGTCGCGGACTCGGCGTGTACGGCGAACCCCTGCAGGAACACGCCCGGCGTCGCGACGAACAGCAGCGAGATCAGGCCCATGTAGCCGAGGCCGAGCACAAGCGTGGTGCGCGAGGCGCGCACCGCGAGGTCAGGGCGGTCTTCGCCGAGTCGCTGGCCCACGAGCACGGCGGTGGCCATGCCGAGACCCCACACGGGCATGAACGCGAGATGGCTCACGCGGAAGACCATGCTGGTGGCTTCCATCGGAATGTCGCCCAGCTTGCCGACGAGTTGCACGAAGACGGCGAAGCCGGTGACGTCGAGCATCATCTGCACGCCGCTGGGCCCGCCGAAGCGGATCAGCCGGGCGAGCATCGCGGGATCGAGCCGGAAGCTCCGTGTGTGGTACGCACGTTGGTGGTCGCGGTGCAGCATGAGGGCGGCGTACATGATCGCCCGGCTCCACTGCGCGATGACTGTCGCCCAGGCCGCTCCCTTCATGCCCCAGGATTCGATGCCGCCGAGCCCTACGACCAGGACGAATGCGAGCACGAGGTTGATCAGCACGGCGATCGCATCGACGCACATGACGACCCACGTGCGGCCGCGGCCGCTGTAGAAGGTCTCGAGCGACTGCGCGGCCAGCATGCCGGGGGCGCCCCAGCAGAGCACTTGAAAAAACTGCGTCTCGAGCGACGCGACTTCCTTGCTATGCAACGCGAACAGTCCGGGAGCAAAGGGAATCGCGGCGATGGCGATCGGCGCGAACAGCAGCGCGAGCCACACGCCCTGCCACACCGCGGGGCCGATGCGCTCGGGTTGGCCGTCGCCGTTGTACTGCGAGACGAACGTGCTGGCGTACGAACAAAGGCCCCAGAAGAAGCTGAGGGCCGCGAACCAAACGATCGTCGCGGAGAACGCCGCTGACATCGCCTCGGGCGACACGCGATAGAGAATCGCCGAGTCGATGAAGCTCATCAGGGTCCACGAGAGCGTAGAGGCGACCATCGGCAGGGCGATGCGCAGCACCTCGCGCACGCCGGAGGGGCGCGACCAGAGGGATTCGTGTGTGGCTGCGGGGGAGGACATCGAAACGAAAGGAGGAAGGCGGAAGGCGGAGGGAGGAAGGACAGGCGGCGAGGAAAGAGGGTTCGCGGAGCGCGTCGCGGGCGAGCGCGGCTAAATTGGGACCACGGAACTCGATGCTAGCGGGTTGGGTTCTTCGATGGTGGGGTGGATGCCGGGGCCGTCGGTGGCGTACCACTTGCTGAGGACGTCGCGCCAGCCGCCGGTGGCGCCGACGCGGGCGAAGTCTTCGCG
>JANOIK010001224.1:0-2820 GCA_031407585.1 Planctomycetota bacterium
GTCGACGCCCATGCGTCTGGTCGCGACGATGTCCTCGGATTTGGCGTGTCCGCCGTCGGCCAGAAGCACGGCCGGTCGCTGTCCCGTCCGTTCCTCAATCTGTTCGACCATGGGAGCCAGGCTTCCCATGTCGCTGCCCACGTTGGTGACGTTGACACCGACGATGGTGCGCGGCCCGCCCATTTCCGAGCCGGCGGTCGCGTACTGCACGTTGTAGCCCGGCCGAAAACCTCCATCAGCCATCTTCATCACACGCGCCTCAGCGTCAGTCGTCGAGGCTCGAGCCGGCGAATCCGACGGCGATCGCCGCTGCTGCAGCTCCGTCACAGTGGCGATCGCTGCTTCTACGCGCTCCTGATACTTCTGGGCCGCCGCGGCTCGCGCGGCATGTTGAGCGCGCGTGTACTCCGGGTTTTCCGCCGCCGCCAACACCGCCTTGATGTGCAGCTTGGCCTGTTCTCGGCACTGCAGCAGCGAGCCGTAAGTCCGAAACGACGGCGCAGTCGCCGCCGCGCGAATGCGTGTCCCGTCCTGCGCGACCAGCGCGAGCGACAGCAGCCCTTGGTTCATCAGCGTCGCCAAGATGTTGGTCATCAGCTCGTTGAGCGCCTCGCCGTGCCCCACGCGAAACTGCGACAGCTTCTGATGGCTGATGCTCCCCGTGCCCACGATCCATCGATACGCAATGTCGGTAGTGACCAGTCGGGCGATCTCTCTCGCGCTGCCCACCGCCTGCGTAAGCGCGTACAGCCACAGCGTCAGCAGCATCCGAGGGCTCTTCAGCGATCGTCCCGCGCTGCCTTCCACTGACTCGCATCCCCGGCTGAAGGCTCCCAAGTCCATCTTCCCAAGCACCTCCCAGAGCACCCGGGCAGGATGCGACCGCTCCAGTGCATCCTCGGGGCACTCGAAGCGCATCTCCCCTTGCCGGCGCTGTGGCTCCTCGATTCGCGGCTTGCCGCCACCGTCGCCACCAGCGACTCTCGCGCCGCCATCCCCTGCCTGCAAATCCTCAAACAGCGAAAGCGTCTTATCCACCCCTCTTTTTGATCATGGTGCCCCGAGCGCTGGCAAGAGAATCCGGCCCAGGGTTGCTCGATTTATGGACACCTTTTCAGGCGTCTACGAGTTGCGCGTGGATGAATTTTTTGGCTCTCCTGACGTCTTCGTGGGCGCCTGACGTGGGCGGAGGGCCGGGATTCTTCGGGGCATCTGTCCGAATCTGGGCAACGCCAGAAGGGGTATAGACGCGCACGGAGGCAAGGGTACCGTGGGGTTACTACACCAACCGCGACACCACCCGCCCCATGCGCGTAACCAGCCTACTCCGATCCATCCTGGCAATGAAACACACCCGAGTCGTCGGAGCCCAGTTCGGGCCCGAGGGCTTGCAGATAGACGTCACGCCCAGCACCCGGGTGCCCAGGTGCTCTGGCTGTGGCCATTGCCGGCGGAGAATCTACGACCGACGGCCGAGGCTTTGGCGCCATCTCGACTTTGGCGGCATGGAGGTTGTCCTCCGCTACGATCTCCGCCGCGTGGACTGCGGTCGCTGTGGGACGGTCTCCGAGTTGGTCCCATGGGCGGAGCACGACTCGCGCTTCACGCGCGACTTCGAAGACCATGTCGCTTACCTCGCCCAACGCAGCGACCAAAGCACCGTGGCGACAACGATGAGAATCGCCTGGCGAACGGTCGGCTCCATCATGCAGCGGGTGGTCGCTCGCTGCCGCCAAGGCGATCTGCTCGACAACCTCGAGTATATCGGCGTCGATGAGTTGTCCTACCGCCGGCATCACGAGTACGTCACGGTGGTCGTGGACCACATCAAACAGCGGGTGGTTTGGGTCTCCGAGGGAAAAAGCGCGGCGACGTTGGATCGTTTCTTCGATGATCTCGGCCCCGAACGAGCAGCGAAGCTCAAGTTCGTCACCGTCGACATGTCCGCCGCGTACGTCGAAACCGTCAGGCGTCGGGCGCCCCGTGTCCAGGTGGTTTTCGACCGCTTCCACGTTCAGCGACTCGTCCAAAACGCGCTCGACGAGGTTCGGCGTGCCGAGGTTCGGAGCCTCGAGGACCGGAATGATAGGCGAAGTCTCAAGCACACTCGCTGGGCGCTGCTCAAGAACCAGTGGAACCTATCGGCCGTCGAGGTCCAGCGCCTGTCATCGATCCAGAAGACCAACCGCCGTCTGTTCCGCGCCTATCTGCTCAAAACCGTGTTCGCCGACATTCTTGACCGACGCCAGATCCACGTCGTTCGCGGCAAGCTCCACGAATGGCTCAGCTGGGCCTCTCGGTCCCGGCTCAAGCCGTTCAAAAGGGCTGCCGTCACTATCCGAAAGTACCTCGACGGCGTGCTCGCCATCGTTTCAACCGGGCTCAGCAACGGCAGAATCGAGGGCCTCAACGGCAAGATCAGAACCATCACTCGCAGGGCCTACGGCTTCCACAGTGCGAAGAGTCTCATGGCATTCATCAGACTGTGCTGTACGGGGATCGTGCTTCACCCGGTCTTCAAACGGTCGCCGCTACACCCATGAGAATGTCAGGAGAGCCACTTTTCTGACGTCGTCGTGGCAGACCCCATCACACGCACCAGGTGATGCCGAACTCTTACTTGGCCGACATGTTGGCGGCGTCCTGTTGCGAAGTACACAGTTGCCGCGGATCCGTTGTCGAAGCGCTGGAAGGTTGTGAGCACTTACCTAGAAAATAGCGGCTATGGCCGATGGCAGTTGAAAGGATAGACACGGCGGCATCAGGACGCATCGACTGCGCATCGATGTTTGCCCCACTGGACCATCGATGATTCCATCG
>JANOIK010001228.1:0-1972 GCA_031407585.1 Planctomycetota bacterium
ATCGTGGCGCCAAACCGTCCGCTGGCTCGTGGGCGACGTGCCGCAGCGCGTCGAAGTCGGCGTCGAGCCCGCCAAAGATTCCGCGGCGGGCGCCGTCGCGATCACGGTCCGCGTGCGCGACGAGAAGTATCTGCCGCTGGACAACGCCGAGGTCACGATCAACCTCACCACGCCCGACGGTCGTGCGATCACGATCAAGGGCGAGCCTAGCGCGGCCGAGGCCGGCACGTATCTCGCCACACACGTTCCCCGCACGCCGGGCGCCTACCGCGCCGTCGCGGCCGCGGTGGCGCCCGATGGCAGCGTCGTCGGCGAGCGCGAAACCGGTTGGGCGGCCCAGCCTCAAGCCGACGAATTCAACCGCCTGGCGCCGAACCGCGAGTTGCTCGCGGAAATCGCCGCCAGATCGGGCGGCGAGTTGATCGAGATGGACGACCTCGACGCCTTCGCCGCGACGCTCGACAGCCGCCGCGCCCCGATCACCGAACCGTGGACGCGCCCGCTGTGGCACCACCCACTGTTCTTCCTCGCCACCATCGGCTGCCTGGCCGCAGAGTGGGGACTGCGCCGCTGGAAGGGGCTCGCATGAAACCGCGCCTCGCCGCAATCGCCGGATTAGCCGCGGGACTCGTCGCCGCATGCGCATCGCCGGCGCCGCTCGCCTGTGCGGAGCAATCGGTGATCGTCGTCATCGGCGCTCCGGGAACCGACGAATACGGCAAAGCCTTCCACGAGTGGGCCGAGAACTGGCGTGAGGCCGCGGCCAAGGGCGACGCCAAATTCACGCTGATCGGCGCCCCCGGCGTCGTACACGAAGGTGCCAGCTTCGTCCCCCCCTCGCCTCCCTCCGACTCGCCGGTCCTTGAAGTTAAGCAAGTCAAAAACGACGCCCCCCTCGACGATCGCACCCAACTACAAAACCTCATCGCCGCGCACGCCAAATCCGCCGACGAGAATGCGACCAACGAAAAATCCCCCGACGTCCTCTGGATCGTCTTCATCGGCCACGGCAGCTTCGACGGCGAAACCGCCAAGTTCAATCTCCGCGGCCCCGACGCCTCGATCTCCGAACTGGCCCAGTGGCTCGCCGCCGTGAAATCGCCGGTCGCGCTGATCGACTGCACCAGTGCGAGCGCCCCGCTCATCAACGCGGCAAGCGCCAAGAACCGCGTCGTGATCGCCGCCACGAAGAGCGGCCACGAGCAGAACTACGCCCGCTTCGGCGATTTCCTAGCCAAGGCGATCGCCGACGCCGCGGCCGACCTCGACAAGGACGGCCAAACATCGCTGCTCGAGGCGTATCTCACCGCCTGCCGCGGCGTGGCAGAGTTTTACGAAAGCGACGCGCGACTCGCCACCGAGCACGCTCTGCTGGACGACAACGGCGACGGCCTGGGCACGCCCGCCGCGTGGTTCCGCGGACTGCGCGCCACGCAGCGCGCCAAAGAGGGAGCGTCGCTCGACGGCCTGCGCGCCCACCAAATTCACCTCGTGCGCAGCGACCGCGAGCTGCACATGCCCGCCGAGGTCCGCGCCCGCCGCGATGCGCTGGAACTCTCGATCGCCGGCCTGCGCGATCGCAAGACGGAACTAGGCGACGACGCCTACTACGCCGAGCTCGAGCCGCTCATGCTCGAGCTGGCCAATCTCTACGCCAACGTCGAGCCGGCTCCGCCCGCGGCAGAAGAGTAACTCGCCGTTCCGCCGCCCCAAGCGCGCCCGGAGGGACTCGAACCCCCAACCCTTGGTTCCGAAGACCAATGCTCTATCCATTGAGCTACGGGCGCGAAATAGGAATTCTGCCATCATCGCCGCGACCGGCGAGCCGGTCAACTCGATGACGGTTACCGACGCTTGTGACGCCAACGTGGTTAGCGTCAGGGCGTCCGCGAGCAGAGGCATTGCGTCAATGCGGCAAACAGGCCCGTCTCCGCTTTCCTAACTTGCCAGCACTCGGCCGGCAATTTCTCCG
>JANOIK010001289.1:0-4850 GCA_031407585.1 Planctomycetota bacterium
GGCCCGCTCGTATGCCTCGCGCTCCGCCCCGGGGTCCGGCATGTTCCGCATCGTCACCAGCTCGGCCTGCTCGCGATAGTCGAACGGGCTGTCCAGCCGTAGCGAGGCGCACTGCGTGAGGCCGATGCGCTGCTGGAAGAAATCGAACGAAGGCTTCTTGCCGGTGGAGAGCGTGGCGCTCGTGAGGATCACCGTTTTGGTGCGCTGGAAGAGCTGCTCCCGCAGCGCGGGGCCCACGTCGACCGGCGCCGCCAACAGCGTGAGGCGCGGAGTGCCGCGGCGGTTCCAGCTCGACTCAATCCAGTACACGGCCCCCGCAAGCTGCTGCGAGTGCCAGTTCGTCAGCTCGCCCGCGAGGCCCAGCAACCGGTCGTGAGCCGCCGTAAAATCTTGCCGCTCGGTTTCTTGCTTGATCGCGTCCCCGGCCTGCTTCAGCCCGCGGGCGAGCACCAACAGCTCGGGGCTCAGCTTGTTCGCCGCCGTCAGTGGTGCGTTGACGCGGCCGTTGGACTGCGCGGAGCTCATCTTCCACTGCCACACGTCGCCGAAGTACTCGCTCGCCGCGTAACGGGCCTGCTCGACCTGCTGGCACAGCGCCTTGAGCCCGTGGTGAACAAGCAGGCCTTTCTGCGTGCGGTCGTTGTAAAGCCGCGACAGCACGAAATCGAACTGCCCGCTGGTGAGCGAGATGCCGAGGTGGTCGGCGGCCACGGCCTCGACCGTGTGGGCTTCGTCGAGCACCACGATGTCGTAGTCCGGCAGGATGCTCACGCCCTGGCGCCGCAGCGCGAGATCGCTGAAGAACAGCGCGTGGTTGACCACCAGTATTTGCGCATGCTGCACCCGCCGGCGGTCAGCGTAGTAGAAGCACTTGTTGTACGTGGGGCACCGGCGGCCCATGCAGTTGCCGTGGTCGCTCGCCACCTCGTCCCACACCTGCGGAAGCGGTTTGTAGGGCAAATCGGCGAGCGAGCCATCGTGCGTGTGCTCGCTCCACGTGCGGATCGCGCGAAGCTGGTCGGTCGCCTCGTCCCCCTCGAACAGGCTGCCGCCCCGCGCCGAGGCGCCCTGCAGCCGGCGCAGGCTGATGTAGTTGCGGCGACCTTTCACGAGCACGGCGGAAAACTCCCGCGGGATCACGCTGTTGAGCAGCGGCAGATCCTTGTGGATGAGCTGCTCCTGCAGGCTGATCGTGTGCGTCGAGATGACGACCCGCGGCGGTTTGTCGATCGCCGGGTCGGTCGCCGCGAGAATCGCCGGCGCCAGGTAGGCAAAGCTCTTGCCGACGCCCGTGCCGGCTTCGACCACCAGATGCCGCTTCCCTGCGATGGCCGCGGCTACCGCGTCGGCCATGTCGAGCTGCTGTGGCCGCAGCTCGTAGTGCTCCAGCCGCCGAGCGATGGAACCATCGGGCCCTAGGATATCGGCAGCGGTCAGTCGCGATTCAGAGTCCATTCTCTCTACTGCTTTGCCAGTCCGTCGCGAAGGTTCAGTAATTGGTTCACCGTCTCTGGCGACTCCTTAAGCTCACAGAGCGGCGACAATTCGGTCACAATTAGGTCCCAATCCAACGAATCTCCTTGACAGAGAATAATCCCTTCAATGTCGCCCCAGTCGCGTGCGCGGCCGGCAAAAGCCTTTGAAATGATGACATCCTCGGCTGAGGCGGTTCTTAAGGAAATTCCCGGAGCGTATGAATACGCCGATGCCCGTGAGATGGCGCGCTCCTCAACCGGAAAGCCGGCGAGAGCAACGTCTAGTCCGACGCCCTCGGAAGTCTGAAGCAGCAGAATGCGATTGACGAGCGCAAACTCGCGAGCATCGGGACGCCGAAACGCGTACTGAGCCAAGAGGACATCGATAAACGGCGCTTCCGACCCAAACCCCGTTAAGAGTGTAACGTCGACGTCAGCCGTCGTACGAGGTCGGCCCCACCGAATGACCGCCAGACCGCCGATAACGCAAAACGACCAACCTTGCCGTTCAATGAACTGCGTCAGCTCAACGGCAGCTTCAAGTACAGATTTCATCGCTGCGGGCGCCGATCGTGGCGACGCTGCTCCATCGAGCCCGCCCCCTCCGCGCCGGCACGGTTAACCGGCACTTCGAGCAGCGATTGAATATCCCGCTGTCGATCGGCCTCACTGTAGTTGCGAAGGTCCTGGCGCTCCATCTGTTGAAGCAATGGGCCAACGACGAGCCAATTCGCCACGTAACCGCGATCGCTAATATCCATGGCCGCTGCATCTCGTAAGTAAGTGGAAAAACTTTGGTAACTCGCTATTTGGGGCGCGTCGTAATCACGCCTTCATCCGGACTGCTCGCCGTCGCGTACAGCCGCTTCGGAATGCGGCCGGAAAGATACGCCAGCCGTCCCGCGTGGATGCCGTGCCGCATCGCGTCGGCCATACGCAGCGGGTCTTTCGCGTGGGCGATGCCCGTGTTCAGCAGCACGCCGTCGACGCCCAGCTCCATCGCGATCGTAACGTCGCTCGCCGTGCCCACGCCAGCGTCGACGATCACCGGGTAATCGGGGTCGCCGTCCTTCAGGTACTCCAGGCAGATGCGAATGTTGTTGGGGTTGAGAATGCCCTGGCCCGAGCCGATGGGGCTGCCCGCGGGCATCACGCTCGTGGCGCCCGCCTCCTTGAGCCGCCGGGCGATGATCGGATCGTCCGTCGAGTAGCACAGCACCTGGAACCCGTCGGCGACGAGCTGCTCGGTCGCGTCGATCGTCGCCACGGGGTCGGGCAGCAGCGTCTTCTTGTCGGCCAGCACCTCGAGCTTCACCCAATCGGCGCCGGGATTTTCGAGCCCCAGCAGAATCTCGCGCCCCAAACGCGCCACCCGCACGGCGTCGGCCGCGTTGAAGCACCCTGCCGTGTTCGGCAGCAGCGTGTAGCGGTTCACATCGATGAAGTCGAGCAGGTTGTTCCCCTGCGCGTCGATGAGCCGCTCGCGACGAATCGCGACCGTGATGCAGTCCGTACCGGAGCGCTCGAGCGATTCGCCCATGAGCTCGTAACTGGCGTACTTCCCGGTGCCGACGATGAGCCGGCTGCGCAGCGCGTGGCCGCCGATGTTGAGCGTGTCGTCGGTGAGAAGATCGGTGTGCATCGAGAGATTCCGGGTTGAAGTCGGCATCGGTCCATTTAGCCCCCGCCAACCAGGGTGACCACTTCCACGCGGTCGCCGGCGGCAAGCGGCGTGGCGCCGTGGGCGGCTCGCGGCACAAGTTCCAAATTCCGCTCGACCGCCACGTGGCGTGCGTCGAGCCCAAGCGTTTCAAGCAGCGCCGCGACCGTGGACCCGCTGTCCATCTCGCGCGGCTGGCCGTTGACGGTGATCTCCATGACGGTCGTTTGCGGCATCGTGATGGCTCGCCCGCAGCTTGTCTCGAACAAAGGCGCTGCAGCTAGTCCCGCACAAAGGCGTCGCGGAACGAACCGCCGCCCACGCGAACGAACGAGCCAACCTGCGGCCGGCCCGCGGCGTTCAGCGTACTGTCGAACGGCAAGGCGTAGGCGAACACCTGGCCGCTAGTGGCTTCCGCGACGTACACCAAGGACTTGCTAATTTGCGTGGCGCCCCGCCCGCGCGGCAAGTCGGCCTCGCCCGTCACCAGCAGGAACTTCGGCGCATCGGTGACCTGGTCGAAGTCGCTCAGCACATTGTATTGAAAGAACCCCGTAAACTCGCCATTGCGGCGGCTGACCACCGCCGCCCGCAGGTCGCCAGTCAAGAAGTCGAGAAAGTACAGCGCCTCGATGCCGTCGTCGACCAGCCCGGTCGCGATGGCGAAGTTGTCGGACCCGTGCGTGGCCGTGGCGAACGCCCGCTCGGTGTGGGTGACGCCGTGCCAACCCGCGGTCAGCACCGCTCCCAACGCGACGCCGACCACCAGCATGGCCGTGTGATTGAACAGGCGCTGAATCATGGCAGGGCTCCCAAGGCGACGAACGGACGCGGCAAACGGGGTGGCGCCGCAAGTGGGCAAACCCGGTGCGGCGCTCGCTTGAACTAGCCTGCATCCTATCGCGAGGCGCCGCGGGAATCCAGAGAGCAGCCCTGCGAACTAATCGTCCCGCCCCACGCCGCCGAATCGCATGGCGTAATACAGTACCATGAGCACAGCCTGCAGCGTCGCCGCCACGTAGGTCCACGCCGCGGCGTCGAGCACGCGATTCACGTAGACCATGTCCTGCTGAGGCACGATGCCGTGGTCCACGAGCAGCCGCTTCGCTCGATTGCTGGCGTCGAATTCCACCGGCAGGTTAATCAACTGGAACGCGGCGACCGCGCCGAACCCGACGATGCCCGCCAGGATGAGCCACTTGCCAGCGGCGAGAGAAATGATCCCGGTCATACCGAGCCCGAAGCCCGCCATCATCAGCACCATGCCGATCGAGCTGCCGAAGCTCGCCACCGGCACGGCGATGTTTCGCACCATCAGCGGCGCGTACTGCTTGGCGTCCTGCAGCGCGTGCCCCGCCTCGTGGGCGGCGATGCCCACCGCGGCGCACGATCGCGTGGCGAACACGCCTTCGCTCAGCCGCAGCACCTTCGCGTGCGGGTCGTAGTGGTCGGAGAGTTCGCCGGCGACGGGCTCAATGGCGATATGCTGTAGCCCCGCCGCGTCGAGAATGTGCCGAGCCGCCGCGGCGCCGCTCAGTCGAGCGCCGACCTGCTGCCCTTGGGCGTACGTCGACCGCACCTTGGCCTGGGCCCAAAAGGCCAGGAGCAAAGCCGGGGCGAGGTACACGAAATACATGGGATCGAAGAAATGAAACATGACCGGAGCCTTTCACCAAAACTAAGTCAGCTCGCCCCAATGTCGTCAACCTGCCAGT
>JANOIK010001299.1:0-1739 GCA_031407585.1 Planctomycetota bacterium
CGCCACCCGCGCGTTCCGGCGCCGCGTCGACCAAGAAACGGCCGAGCGACTCGCAGATCTCGCTGAGATCATCTACACGACTCCGGGTCAGTCGTTCGAGAGCGGCGTCGCCCAAGCAATGGCGGCCGTGCTCGCGTCGCCCCGGTTCCTGTTCCGCGAGGAAGCGATCAAAGCGGACGCGGCCCAGCCGTATCCGCTCGTCGATGAGTACTCGCTCGCGTCGCGGCTGTCGTACTTTCTGTGGTCGTCGATGCCTGACGAAGAATTGATGCGGCTCGCCCGCGAGGGCCGATTGCGTGACGAACTGCCGGCCCAGGTCGAGCGGATGATGGCGAGCCGCAAGTTCGAGGCGTTCGTCGGCCAATTCGCCGGCCAGTGGCTGCGAGCGCGCGACGTCGAAACGGCGCTCGTCGACGGCCGCGCCGTGCTCTCGCGAGAGAATCCGGACAAGGGCCGCGAACGGCTGCGGCGCAAATTCCGCGAGTTTCAGCGGCGCGACCCCGAGAAGCTCTCCGACGAGGAGCAAGCCGAGTTTCGGCGCATCCGCCGGGAGTTCCGAAAACGGTTCGCGGAGCTGGAGAAGGGCGAACTCGACGGCGATCTGCGTTACGCGATGCGCCGCGAGACCGAGATGCTCTTCGAACACGTCGTGCAGGAGGACCGCGACCTGGTCGAGCTGGTCGACGCGGATTACACGTTCTTAAACGAGCGGCTCGCGCGGCATTACGGCATCGAGGGCGTCGAGGGCGAGCGGATGCGGCTGGTCGAGCTGCCCGAGGATAGCCCGCGCGGCGGAGTGCTGACGCAGGGGACGACGCTGGTGGTCACCTCGAACCCGGACCGCACGTCGCCGGCGAAGCGCGGGCTGTTCGTGCTCGAGACGATTCTAGGGACGCCGCCGCCCCCGCCGCCGCCGAACATTCCGTCGCTGGAACTGGCAGAGAAGTCGATCAAGGACCATCCGCCGACGGCACGGGAGCTTTTAGAGCGCCATCGGGCCGACCCGGCGTGCGCCGCGTGTCATAATCGAATAGACCCGCTGGGGTTGGGGCTCGAGAACTTCAACGCCCTGGGCATCTGGCGGGACGCAGAGCGGAAGCAGCCGATCGACGCCGCGGGCGAGCTGATTACCGGTGAGACGTTCACGAGCGTTGAGGACCTGAAGACGATCCTCAAGACGACTCGGAAGCGGGATTTTTATCGCTGCGCGGCGGAAAAACTGCTGACCTACGCCCTGGGGCGAGGGCTGGAGAGCTACGACGTGGAGACGGTGGACCAGATTGTGGAGCGCGTCGAGGCGGCGGACGGCCGGGCCTCGGCGCTGGTGATCGGCGTGATCGAGTCGGCGCCGTTTCAGCGGACGCGGCGGCCGGGCGAGAGCGACGCGACTGCCGAGGTTGCGGCGCGAACCGAGAGCCAGGTGGAATAGACGGTTAGTGGGCGTTGCCCGGATGTGCCAACGGGGTGCGGATTTGTGTCGGACCGCTTCCTTTGATGACGACGTTTTATTGATGTAGCGGTCGGGAATCCCTCCCCTCCCCTTCCCTTTCAGGGAGTGCGAGGACAAAGCAGGAGTATTCGCTATGGGTTTGAATCGTCGAGGATTCCTGCGGGGGGTGGGCGCCTGTGTGGCGCTGCCGGCGTTTGAGTCGCTTATTCCGCGCGGGGCGCTGGCGGCGAGCGCGGCCTCGGGGGCGGCGACGACGGCGAGCGGCGTGCCGTTGCGGGCCGCGTTCTTG
>JANOIK010001311.1:0-1722 GCA_031407585.1 Planctomycetota bacterium
GTCGCCGTCGTCGTCGCCATCGCCCAGCGGGGTGAGGCGGAAGTCATCGTCGGTCTGCAGCGCGGCCGCGGGCTTGCCCTTTGCGGGCGGCTTGGCGGCCGGTTTCTTGGGTTGCTCGGCAATGTCGCTGCCGATGAGCGAGATTTCGGACTCGCCCGGATCGGGACCCAGCGACAGCGACTCCAGAATCGCGGAGCCGCCCATCTCCAGCGGAATGTCGTCGAGAGCGAGGCCGCTGTCCGAGGGATCGATCAGGTTGATGCCACTGTCGCCCGAGTCAAGCGTGATGTCGCTGCCGCCGGCTTCGGCGAGCACGAAGTCTTCGCCGTCGGTGGCCAGCTCGAGATCGGAGGTCGGGCCCTGCGCCTTGGACTTCTTCGACTTGCCCTTCTCGAGCTCCTCGATCACCGGGTCGGTGCCTTCGTCTTCACCGGCCAGCTGGCCGTCGTTCAGCGTGAGATCGCTGTCGCCTTGCTTGCCGGACTTCTTGCCGCCCCCGACGATCGTGCCCCGCGCTTCGGCGACGTCCTCGGGCGTGAGGATGCGGCTCGACTCGGCGGCCAGGTCGATTTCGAGCTCCTCGAGCTTCTCGAACGCGCTGGCGTGGCTCGCCTCTTTTTCGTTGTCGTCCAGCACGCCGGAGCCGGCAATGCCTGCGGAGAGCACGTCCGAGGCGCCGGCGGCGAGGCGCACGTCGCTGCCACCGTCGGCTTTGTCGTCGTCTTCGGTCACGAGTTCGAGGTCAGCGTCGGCCTCCAGCTCGCTGCGGCCGATGATGGTGCTTGGCGGCGCCTGCATGGGAGCGCCGAGTGTTTCGTCGCTCAGCAGAATCGAGTCGCTGGGATCGCTCGGCTCGTCGGACGCCAGATTCAGCACCGCGTCGCTGCCGCCGGCGGTCACGGTGTCTTCATCGGCGAGGCGGAACTCTTCGTCGAGCTCCGGCAGGCTCTCGAGCGGCGAAGCGTCGACCAGTTCGTCGGGCGTCACCAGGCCGATATCGCTCGGCGGCGGCGGGTCGGGCACGCCGTCGGACGCCATGCGGTCGATCTCGTCGGCGCGGAACTTCCAGCTCGTGCCGTCGCGGTAGGCGCGCAGTTCGCCTTCCTCGCGTAGTTGGTTGAGCCGCTCGGCGGTGATGCCCAGGGTCTCGAGCGCCTCTTCAAACTTGACGAACTTCTGGTCCATCGCACCCTCGCGTAAGACGCGCAGCTCCTCGGGTGAGGAGCTGCGGTGACTCGCGAGCCGGCGTCGTCCATGCCATCCGGGCTCGATTTGTGGTTTGCTAACGTATTTCCTAAACGTGCTTCCTGGGAACCTGCTGACTGCCTACTGCTGAAGATCGAACATCCGCTTAATCTCGTCGGGCTTGGGGCTGCTGCCGTTGTAGTCGGGCAGTCGCAGGTCCAACTCGATATTCCGTACGCTCTTAAGTTTGATTTCGCCCGTCTCCCGGCTGATATGGTACACCGCCAGGGCGCGGGTTTGGGGGTCGACGACCGTGAGGACCGTCGGTCCCGTCTGTTGTTCCTGAAAGTTAGTGACGAGCGGCCGGGCGCCGTACGTCGCTGCCTCCGTCGTGTAAGCACCGGGCGTGTAGGCTTGCTGAGCCGACGCCGTCCAGCACCAGCCGACGGCGGCGATTGCGCCGACGCCGAGCCACATGGTTTTAGTCATCCTGCACTCCCGAATGGAATGGCCAGCGGGACCCCCAAGGTTGGGGTC
>JANOIK010000066.1:0-1587 GCA_031407585.1 Planctomycetota bacterium
CGAGGCCCGCGATCGCGACCGATGAGGTGAACAGCAGCGGGGCTTTGAGGAAGCCCAGCTCGAAGACATCGGTCCCGTACACTCGTAGCGTAATCAATACAGAAACGATGATGCACGCCAAAGCGATGCCGCCGATGGCCCCCTCCCATGTCTTGCCGGGGCTGAGTTTGGGCGCGAGTTTGTGTCGGCCAATGGTCCGCCCCACGATGTACTGGCAAGTGTCGCTCAGCTTCACCGTTGCGATAAAGGCCAAAAGCGGCAGCAGACCGCGGGCGCCGCTGATGTCCATCGGCGCCCGCGCCAGTCGCAACTGGACCAGCGCGCCCATGCACCCGCCGACATACAACACGCCGAACGCGGTGAGTGACACATGCGCGATGGATTGTCGCGCCTCGGAGAATCGCCACAAATCGCCCAAAAATGCCACGCCCAGCCCCGCGGCGAGGCCGATCGCCAGCCACCCGAGCGCCCCCATTGTGTAGTTCTGCGTGATCTTGAGTTGCAGGATCGGCACGCAACTGAAGATCACCGGCATCAGCACCGCGGAGTAGTAGGCCCAGCGCGCGGGGTGAAACCCACGCGCCTCAAACATGGCCAGCAGCTCGCTGGCGCAGAATCCGGTAACGACGATGGCGAGCAAGCCCATGACCGCGCCGGGAAAGCCCGGCCGCGCGTCGAGCCAGCACAGCCCGGCCAGCCCAGCGATCAGCAGCGCCCCGAGAATAAGTCGCCAGCGTAGCACGTTCGCTGCCTAAGTTCCGTGGGAGCCGTTGCCGGATCGCATCGACTGGGACGGCGAAAATTCGAGCCGCGTCACGAGAAGAAGATCGACTACGTTCCATTTGCCTCCAGGCTCATGAACAATCGCAGTCCTGCCGTCCGAGTACGAGAGAAACTCTCGGTGCGGAACCTCAAACTGCTTGCCATCGGCGAGAAAAAGTGAGAACGGGGCAAACGGCTGTGCCTGATGGGCGAGTCGAAGTTGTTCAACGGTCATGTGACGCTCGCGAATGTTGGGGGCAATCTAATTGTATTCTCTGCGAACGCCAATGTCTTGCATCACCCGTTCAACCCGCCGTACTTCCGATTGCGGCTGGCAAAATCGCGAATTGCGTCGTGCAGCGTCGTTTCATCAAACTCCGGCCAGCAGCGGTCCGTCACCCAAATCTCGGCGTAGCTGATCTGCCACAGCAAGAAATTGCTGATCCGGAGCTCGCCCGCGGTTCGGACCAACAGGTCCGGATCGTCGAGCCCCGCCGTGTACAGCCGGCTTGCGATCGCCGCCTCGTCCACTCCCTCGGGCGCCAACCGCCCCGCTGCAATTTCCACGCCAATCGCCTGCACCGCGTCGACCAGCTCCGCTCGCCCGCCGTAATTCACCGCTAAATTAAGCCACATGCCGGTATTGGCCGCGCTCATGTCGACCGTCTTGTCGAGCTCCCGCAGCACCTGATCCGGAATCCCCGCGCGACGGCCGATCATCCGCACGCGCAGATTGTTCCCCATGATCGTCGAGCGCTCCTCGATCATGTACTGCTCGAGCAGGTGCATCAGGAAGTCAATCTCCGGCTGCGGCCGCTTCCAGTT
>JANOIK010000076.1:0-2280 GCA_031407585.1 Planctomycetota bacterium
CCCGGTTTGGCCGCGTCGAGCTTGAACTCCTTGCCTTCGGAGTCGACGAGCCGGAACGGGCCCTCGATGAAGAACGGCCCGTTGGGTCGAGTGCGGATCGTAACGTCGGCCATGGCAACCACCTGGAGGATGAACCTGGGAAAGTAGCTTCGCAGATTGTACCGCGAGCGGGCGGCGTGTGGCATGGCCCCGAGTGTGCGCGTTAGCGCGCGGAGCGGAGGATAAAGAGGACGCGGACGCGCGGTTCGGCTTCTTCGAGGCCGCGGGCGCCTCCGCCGAGGCCGCCGCCTCCGCCGCCGAATCCACCGCCGCCGCGACCGCCTCGCGCATCGGCGGGCGTGCCGTCGGCCGTCGCTGCGACGCCGCCCTGCGTTCCCACGGAGCCCGCGAGCGAGCCGCCGGAAGGGGCGCTGTCGCGGTCGGAGAGCGAATCGGCCGCGACATTGCCGCGCCGTAGGCGCCAGGCCCAGTTGGCGAGTCGCTCCTTCGTTTCGCCGCCGACTTCATCGACTTCACTGCTCTCGGTCGCCGCTCCGACGTCGGCGCCGGCAACCGCGGTTTTGGCTTCCAGCGAGGAAAGAACAAACGTGCCGTCGGCCTGCGGCTGCAGCGAAGCCACCAGCGCGGCAATCACTGCGGGCGACGCCTCGACGAGAATCGCCTCGGTCGCGGCGGCCTCGCTTTCTGAGAGTTTGCGAAGGTCGGAGAGCGCGGCCGCCGCGTCGCCGTTTGCTCCCTCGGATTGCTCGGCGTCGGCCGGCTCCAGGTCACGACGCGCGCCCCACGCCGCCGCTTGCTCTGCGGAAAGTTCTTCGGCGCTCATCGTGATCTGGTGCTCGGCCAACATTCGCTGGAAGTCGGCGACGCTGGCCTCGGGTGCGACGACGACCTCGATCGTGCGAAGTTCGCTGGGCGCTTCGGCCCCGTCGGCGGAATCGGCCGCGAGGGAGCCCGCGGCGGCTACCGACTGGAGGCCTGCGGCGCCGCCTGGATCGCGGCTCATGGAGCTTGGCGCCAGCGCGGGCGAGGCCACCGAGGCGCTGCCCAAGCGGGATTCTGTGGGTTGGTCGGCGGCGCGATTGGGCTGCGCGGGCTGCGATGCGGGCGGGGCGGAGTCGGCGGCGGGGCGCCCGGCCGCTGAAGCGACCTCGCCGGGGGCGGGATCGGCGGACGTGGCGGTTCGGGCGGCGTCGCCGATCGATTCTTGACGCTCGAGCGAAGCCGCGTCGCGGGGTTGATCGTTTGCCACTTGCGCGTCGCGGTTGCGGGACGAGGCGGCCACTGGTCCTTTCTCGCCCGCGTCTTCGGGACGCATGACCATGAGCAGGAGCGCCGCGGCTAAAGCAAGCGCCGCATAGACTAAGCCTCGCCGGCGTCCTGCGGCATGATCGGCACTGCGATCGGGCAGCGTGACCACGGTCGGCGACTCCGCGGCCGGCGTACGGTGTTTGATCGCGGCCAGCACGTTTGCCGAGAGATCGCGACCCAACGGCACGCGGGGCAGCGACTTCACCGCCTCGCTCGTGCGACGCAGCTCGGCGACCAGCGCTTGAGCCCGCGCATCGGTCCGCAAGCGCTCTTCGACGCGAGAGCGCTCATCAGGCGTCAGCTCGTTGTCGACGTACGCGCTCAGCAGCTCGTCATCGAAGTCAGGCGTGGGACGAGATGAGGACATAAGGAGTCAGGGTTCAGTAATCAGGAGTCAAAATCTATGGGTCCGTTTAGCCGCGACGCGAAGGTCCGCCGTAGCGGAGCGCTTCAGGTCCGGGTCGTCAGTCAACTTGCATGTTCGGCTTGTTCGCCCCAGTGGGCGCCGAGTTTTTCTTTGAGCTGTCCGCGGGCGCGGAAAATTCGGCTTCGCACGGTTCCGACCGGCAGGTCCAAAATCTCCGCGATTTCTTCGTAGGCGCACCCTTCGATCTCGCGCAGCACCAGGATCGTGCGGTGCTCGTCGCCCAGGTCGGCCAGCGCCGCCTGCACGTGGGCAATTCGCTCCTGCGACAGCACGGCGTCCTCCGGGCTCTCGGCCGCGTCCGCCGGCTCGTCGCCGACGGTTTCCTTGGCGTGGTCGAGCGAAGCCGTCGGCCGGCGGCGGCGCTGCCGGCTGAGAGCCACGTTCATCGCAATTCGGTACAGCCTGGTGTAAAATCTCGAGGCGCCTCGAAACGACTCGAGCTTTGTGTACGCCTGCACGAACGCGTCCTGCACGGCGTCGGCCGCGTCTTCGTGCGACCCGACGACCCGCAGCAGGGTATTGAACAGGCGGTCCTGGTAGCGCGT
>JANOIK010000087.1:0-5115 GCA_031407585.1 Planctomycetota bacterium
TCGGCGGCCTTGGACATCGCCGAGCGGTAGCTCTTGATCTTCAGGCCGGCGAACTTGGCGCCTTTCTTGTTGTTGTCATACTTCTTGTGGAGATTGCCGAGCATGGCCTGCTGGAACATGACGCTCGAAGGATCCTCGGCCACGCACTGGGTGAGCAGTTGGTGGGCGTAGTCGAAGTCGCTTTTCTCGGCACAGCGCTTGGCGTGCTCGAAGGTCTTCTGCAGCCGCTGGCGCACGGCGGGGGCGAGCGGCGCCGGCCCGCGGGGCGTTTGAGGTGCTGCTTTGGGTTCGGTGGCCATACGCGCGCCGCTGGTCGAATGCCTGCGATGGTGACAGGGGATCGGCGTCGCATTTTGACCGCAACTACGCACGCCCCCGTGTGGCTTGTATTCTAGCAGTGGGCGGCCGAAGCAACAAAACGCCCTTGCGAATGTGACGCGCGAAGTCGGTCGAGGGGTCCGGTTGTAAGGCTTGCGACCCCGATTTTAGTTTGAACGCGAATGCCCAATCCTCTTGGTAAAGCGTACCTCATTGGCGCCGGGCCCGGCGATCCGGGGTTGCTAACGCTGCGCGGGCGAAAGCTGCTCGGCCTGGCCGACGTGGTGCTATACGACTACCTGGCCAACCCGCGGATTCTCGCCTTCGCGCGGTCGGATGCCGAGCTCGTGTGCCTGGGTCGCCACGGGACGGGACGGATTCTCTCGCAGGACGAAATTCACGAGCGGATGATTGCGGCGGCCCGCGCTGGGAAGGTCGTGGCCCGGCTCAAGGGGGGCGACCCGGCGGTCTTCGGCCGCACGGCCGAGGAGACCGCGGCGCTCGAAGCGGCCGGCGTGCCGTACGAGGTGGTGCCCGGGGTGACGGCGGCGCTCGCCGCAGCGAGCTACACGGGGATTCCGCTCACGCACCGCTCGGCGGCGTCGTGCGTGGCTTTTGTCACGGGACAGGAGTGCGTGGGCAAGGTGGGCGCGCCGCTGGACATGGCGGCGCTCGCGAAGTTTCCCGGCACGTTGGTGTTCTACATGGGGGTGACGAGCGCGGCCGAGTGGTCGGCGGCACTGATCGCGCATGGAAAGCCGGCCGACACGCCGGTGGCGATCGTGCGTCGTGCGAGTCTGCCGCAGCAGCAGACGATTGTTACGACGCTGGGCGAGTTGCCGCGTCTCGCGCGCGAGGGACTTCGGCCGCCGGCCGTGATGCTCGTCGGCCCGGCGATCGACCAGCGCGCGGCGCTCGACTGGTTCGGCAGCCGCCCCTTGGCGGGGCGAACGCTGATGGTGACGCGGCCGGCGCGGCAGATCGACGAGCTCGCGGAATCGCTCGAAGAGCTGGGGGCGAGCGTAATCGAGCAGCCGGCGATTGAGATCGGTCCGCCGGCGGATTGGGGGCCACTCGATGCGGCGATCGCCGAGCTGGGGTCGTTCGCGTGGGTCGTGTTCTCGAGCGCTAATGGCGTGCGCGCGTTCCTCGATCGGCTGCGCGCGACCGGCCGCGATTTGCGCTCCCTTGGCGGCGTGCGGCTGGCGGCGATCGGGCCCGCGACGGCCGATGCGCTCGCCGAGTTTTGCCTCGACGCCGACCTGCAGCCGGGCGAGTACCGGGCCGAGGCGCTCGCTGATACGCTCGCACCGCAGGCGCGGGGGCAGCGTGTGCTGCTAGTTCGCGCGAGCCGCGGGCGCGAGGTGTTGGCCGAGACGCTTGCCGCGGCGGGCGTCGATGTCGTGCAGGCCGTGGCTTACGAAAGTCGTGACGTGGCGACTCCGAGCGCGGACGCCGCCGCGGCGCTGGCGGCGGGGCGCGTCGACTGGATCACTGTGACTAGCTCGGCCATCGCGAGATCGCTCGTCGCCATGTTCGGAACCGAGCTGGGCCGGGCGAAGCTTGCGGCCATCAGCCCGCTGACCGCAGGCGTGCTGGCCGAGGCGGGTTACCCGGCGGCGGTCGTTGCGACTGAATACACGACCGCCGGTCTCGTCGCCGCTATTCTTGCCGCTTCTGGCGACTCTGAATCTGGCAAACTCTGACGGTCGTACGCATTGCGGCCGCCAAACGTCAGACGTTTGATGCAATGCCTGCATCGGGGCCGATGTTACGTAGGTCAGGCTTTCCCGCCTGATTTTGCGTTTAGCCAGATTGTGGTTCGCGTCAGGCTAGAAAGCCTGACCTACGCCCGAGACGAGACCCATGCACGACGGCCATCCGCCTAAGGTGCGAGCCACCCTGTATCTGCCGCAGGACCTGCTCGACGAGGCCCGCGACGCGGCCGTGCATTTGGCGGGCTACCCCGCGCGACTGACCCTGACGAAGCTTGCCGAGAATGCGTTCCGCGCTGAGCTGCGCCGGCTGAAGCAACTCTACAACGAAGGCCGAGACTTTCCACCGCGCGATGAAGACCTGCGCGGCGGCCGGCCGATCGCCGCCTGAGGGAGTTTGCAGCGATGGATATTCACCCCGATGCCGTGATGCACCCGGCGATGCGCACCTCGTCGAATCCCACGCGGATCGATGACGCGCAATCCTCGGGCGACGAAACTGCCGCCCATTTGCGCGCTCGGCTGCTCAAGATGATCGTCGAGAACGAGAAGACTCGCAATCGGTCGTCGATCGAAGCGAAGCCGCGATAACGCGAGCGCCCTGGTAGGCGGACCATGAACGGCGCACCCTATCTTGTTGGCGTGAGTCGATTGTCGGCAGGCGTTGCGTGCGCGGCGCTCGTGATTGCGATCTCCTTCGGACCGGCTCTTACGGCAGAAGCGGCCTCGGCGTATCCGCCGGGGACCGAGCTGCGGTCCGACCGGCCGCACCCCGCGGTCGCCCGGATCATCGTGCCCGAGGGCGACGTCACTTCGTTCGGCAGCGGCACACTCGTGGATGTGCGCGACCAGTTCGGGCTCGTGATTACGAATTGGCACGTCGTGCGCGACGGCAAGGGCGACGTCGAGGTCGTGTTTCCCGACGGGTTCCGCTCGAAGGCGCGGCCGCTGAAGGTCGACGCCGATTGGGACCTCGCGGCATTGGTGATCTGGCGTCCGCCCGCAGCGCCGGTGAACATCGCGGC
This sequence comes from Planctomycetota bacterium, assembly GCA_031407585.1. Lineage (GTDB taxonomy): Bacteria > Planctomycetota > Planctomycetia > Pirellulales > Lacipirellulaceae > Lacipirellula. Next base: position 3,059 of record JANOIK010000087.1, read on the forward strand.
CCACGCGCCGCAGTCGGGCGAGCAGCTCACGATCTGCGGGTACGGCCAGGGGCAGTACCGCGCGGCGACGGGGCGTTGCACGCAGTACTATGCCCCCAAGGTCGACTTGCCGCAGCACATGGTCGAGCTCGACGTCGAGGCTCGGCAAGGCGATTCGGGCGGGCCAATCTTCAACGACCGCGGCGAGCTGGCCGGCGTGCTGTTCGGCGCCGGCGGCGGCACGACGCTTGGCAGCTTCGGTGGGCAGGTGGAGACATTTTTGGCAACGCTGGCGCCGGATATTGGGCGCTCGACCGATGCGGCGCTGGAGAATAGCGTACCGGCGCCGTTCGGTTCACCGGTCGTTGCAGTTGAAGCTTCGCCCGTGGCAGTCGCGACTGCGGACGAGGTTCAGAAAAACGCCGCGGCGTGGCAACCGATCGCCGTGACGGATACGGCGGTCGACACGGCTGGCTGGCAGGCGCCGCCGCCGGAGTCTGCCCCGCTCGCGGCCATTGGCGGCAGCACGCCCGGCGCCCCCTGGTTCGAGAACGCCAAGACGGTGCTCGCGGCAGTGGGCGTCATCGCCATCGTAATGCAGGCGCTGCGCGCAGTCCGCTAAGCGCGGCGATTGAACTTCTTACAAGGCTGCTAGCATTCTTGGCAAAGCCAAGGCACGACAACACGCGGCAATGCGGCGATTCGCGCCGCTCGCCGCCTCTGGCACGCGTTGTGCTTTAGTCGCTACTCGTCCGAACAGGACGCGTCCGACACGCGACCCGCTCCCGCAAAGCGCGTTCGCAGCGTCGACCCAGACGCGACCTTTCGTTTCGCACGAGGGCCGGCCCATACGGGCCGCGCCGCATCCCGTCACGGGCAGTTGCGAAGCGCGCCGGAGGCACGAAAAGGGTCCCACTCGGCATCCCCCCTCGCAGGGCCAAGTGGGGCCCTTTTTCTTTTGGGGCGCGCGACCTTTGTCCCTGCTCCGGCGATTTGAAATCGCGTTCTTGGGAGCTTGAGCCGCTGATCCGACGGGTTGCGGCGGCGTCGCGGGGGCTGTTTGGTCAACAGAATCCTGTTTTTCCAATTTGCGGGTTCGGGGAGCGGCACGTTTATGTCGCGAAGCGCATTTTCGGCGACATAACTCCCCCATTTGGGGGGCGTGCCATTGCGCGGCGCGATCGCGGTTAGCCATCGCGCGCAACGGGAGCGCTCACGCACCGCCGGCGTCGGGATGCGCGGGGGTTGCCGGGTCTTAGTTGCCAAAGAACGGAAGCGTAATTTTGGCTTTGCACCTAAACTCGCCTGTGGGAGGCGTCTCCGACGCCGATTCCGCTCACCTCCACAACTCGTTGTGCATTGCAGCGCGAGATCGCGGTCGGAGACCGCTCCCACAAGAGTTTTGGTGCGTAGCCGCGTGATTTGATACGTCTGTATATTACACCAGTGCGCGGCTCAAAACTAGTGACAGCCAGAAAACAATGGGGAAAAAGAGTGCCCGCAAAGGATCGCGAATTGACGCGTATGGAGGAGCGGCGGAGGAGATTTCGGGGCGGTGCGGAATTCGAGCATTGCCATCACGAAATGAGCTGCGTCGCCTTTTCTCGCTCATCGCCTTATCTCTTTGTACACTACTTGGACGCGATTGTCAAGAGGAGGGAGTTTGGACGGGCGGGAGGGGGAAAGCTATTAGCTGTTAGCTCTTAGCTGTTGGCTGTTGGCCAGACGGGGAAGAGCCCGCGAAAGGCGCGAAGGGTCGCGAACCAAGGAGAGCAAGTACGCGGGGAGGCGACTCTTGGCGGCGCGGAATGCCGCGCGCCGCTGCGGCCGCTTGGCAGGAAGTCTGTAAATAGTTCTGACGCTTTCCCCTTTCTGACCCTTTCCCCCTTTTTCCGCCTCGTCGCCCCCTTTTCCGTTCCAGCATTGGCGGCGCGGCCCGAGATATAACCGAAAGTTGTGGACGTAGTAGTTGAAGAAGGCGGCGTTCATGGGTTTGAATTTGGTTGTCTACGACCCAATTCTCCCCACAGGAACGCCACCATGCAGGAAGTTACCACGCGCTCGGTTTCGTTTCCATC
>JANOIK010000118.1:0-9108 GCA_031407585.1 Planctomycetota bacterium
GGCAGCTTCGTGTACGGGGCCGCGGTTCCGCAAGCGGCGCCCAGCGATTAAACTTGGGACATGTCTGCCGGCCTCAAAGAATTCGTCGGCCCTTACCGGATGTTCCACCTCATCCGCGCGGGCGCTCTGTTCGAGATTTGGGCCGTGCGCCCGGTGGCCGAAACGACCGCGTACGCGTTGAAATGGCTGCCGCCGGGCAGCCGCTATGTTCGCGCGAACATCGCCAACCTGAAGCACGAGTACGAAGTCGGCAAGACGCTCAACCATCCGTCGATCATCAAGACCCACGACTTCGGCAACGGCAAGGACGGCGCCTACCTGGTCATGGAGCTGTTCAAGACGCCCAACGTCAAGCAACAACTGGTCGAAAACATTGCCATGCTGCACTGGCGGCTCGACAAGATCCTCCTCGAGTGCGCCGCCGCCCTCGACTACATGCACGAGCAGGGCTGGGTGCATCGCGACATCAAGCCCGACAACTTTCTGGTCGACGAAGAGAACCACATTCGGCTGATCGACTTCAACCTGACGCTCAAAATCAAGAAGGGCCTCAGCAAGCTCATCAGCAACAAGATGCCCGTGCAGGGCACCTACAGCTACATGGCGCCGGAGCAAATTCGCGGCGTCGCGGTCGATCAGCGGGCCGACATTTACAGCTTCGGCTGCATGATCTACGAAATGATCACGGGCAAGATGCCGTTTACGGCGACCAGCCCGACGGAGTTGCTCAACAAACATCTCAAGACGAAGCCGGCGCACATCTCGGTGCTCAACAAGAACGTTCACGCCGACTTTGCCGACCTGGTGACGCGCATGCTGGCGAAGGAGCCAAAAGAACGGCCCGAGTCGCTGAAAGATTTCACGCGCATTCTCAAGGCCGGTCGCATCTTCCAAATCAAACCGCGCAAACCGCAGCCGAAAGACGAATCGAAAAAAGAAGTCGACTGAAAAAAGAAACTATCCACCAAGGCACGAAGACACCAAGGAAAACGGAAAGACGGACAAATAAAAGGGGACGGAACACTAATCAACGCTGATAAGCACTAATTCAGATTAGCGAGGATTAGCGACAATTAGTGTTCCCTCTCTATCCGATCTTGGTGCCTTCGTGCCTTGGTGGTTAATCTCCGAAATCTATGGCCACAACCTACCAACTCCCGTTCGAGCAGCCGATCCACGAGATCGAGGCGCAGATTCGCGATCTGGAAAGCGTCGATCCCAAGACGCTCGAGGTGCGCGAAGAGATTCGCGAGCTGCGGCGGCAGCTCAACGAAACGATCCGCTCGATCTACAAGAATCTCGACCCCTGGGAAACCGTCCGCGTCGCCCGGCATCCCGAGCGACCGATGTTCACCGACTACGTCGACCTCGTGTTCGACGAATTCGTCGAGCTCCACGGCGATAAGTTCTTCGGCGACGACCGGGCGCTGCGCACCGGCTTCGCAAAGCTCGATGAACACAAGGTGCTGCTCGTCGGCCATCACAAGGGCAAGACGCTCAAAGAACGCAACGAGTGCTACTTCGGCTGCGCCCACCCTGAAGGCTACCGCAAGGCGATGGAGAAGATGCACTTGGCGGCTAAGTACGGCCTACCGATCATCTCGCTCATCGACACCCCGGGCGCGTATCCGGGCATCGGCGCGGAGGAGCGCGGCCAGGCTCAGGTGATCGCCGAGAGCATGATGCAGATGGCCACGCTGGCGACGCCCATCATCTGCGTGGTCATCGGCGAAGGCGGCTCCGGCGGCGCCCTGGGGATCGGCGTCGGCGATCGCGTCGCGGTGCTCGAGTACGCCTACTACTCGGTGATCAGCCCCGAAGGTTGCGCCGGCATCCTGTGGAAGAGCCACGACTTCGCACCCCAAGCGGCCCGGGCGCTCAAGATCACCTCACGCCATCTCCACGGCATGGGCGTGATCGACGACGTCGTCGAGGAACCACTCGGCGGCGCCCACCGCGACCACTACCAAATGGGCGGCCGCCTGAAGATGTATCTCATCAAGACGCTTCGCGAGCTGCAAAAGCTGCCGCAGGACCAGTTGCTCCAGCAGCGCTACGACCGGTTCCGCAAGATGGGACCGTATCTGGAAGCGGCCCCGGGCGACGCGCAGCCCGCCTAATTGGATCGAACATGGCGCTGCAATTGGAGCCTGAGAGTCCTCCCACGCCAGATGGCAGGCGGCTTCCCAGGTTCAGCCTGCGGGCATTGATCATAGTAATGACAATCCTCGCCGGGGGGCTTGGGTACTTTGTTGTGAAGGTTCGATCGAACCAAATAGCACTCCGCCGTCACACGGACATCGTCGATCAGCTGCGCGTCAATTCGACGTCACTCCCCTCCAAAGACGACTTCGCCAAAGGGGCCGTAGTGCAAATGCGGAAAGAGTCCGCGTTTCCATCCGCCGAAGTCGACGCGACGCTGGCCAATTTCGGCGCCCGAATTCGCTCCGGCAGCGCCACGGACTTGGTCATCGACTTCGCAAACGTCGCGATCGCGAATCGGCCGAATGAAGTTGCCGCGTTGCTCGTCGCCCACCTGGAGTCAGGGCTCGAGACCCTTGGCCTGCGACGACTTCATCGCGGCCCAGCCTTGGCGATCGGCCGAAGCATTTGGACGGCCCGCGACATGGTCGTGGTCATCGACGTCGTGATCCCGTCGGGCCAACAGACGGCTTATGTGCGAATGCTGTTCGTGGATCAGCAGGGGGCAAATTAAATTACGACCGGTTTCGCAAAAAGGGACCGTATCTCGAAGCGGCGGAGTCGGCCGGAACCGCCTGAATTCGGATTCACCACAGAGGACACAGAGAGCACAGAGCAAACCAAGAATTGGCCAAGGCAATGGGACCGGCGCTCAAGTCCCTTCTCTGTGACCTCTGTGATCTCTGTGGTGAGTCCGTATCTGCTGAATGAACGGCGAGGCAGAAGCAGAAGGGCCCATGGGCGGCCGCGGCTTAGGTGAGGTTTGTGGGCAACGTCCGATAATCGTTGTTATGTTCGTTTCGGGGTCATTTTTCCCCGGGAAATACGGCCCTGCCGCTTCAGGACGCCGTACACCCTCCGCACTGCTCTGCGAGCATCGTGAGCTTGAGCCGCGACGATCTTAACGCCGATTGCCGCCGGTCGAAACCGGCATCGCCGGCGTCTGCGGCATGGTGGCCGGCGGCGTTCCCGCGGTCGGCGGCATCGTTGCCCAAGACGCGGCGGCGTTGGCTGCGGCCTCGACCGCGCCGGCCGGAATCGGCCAGGCGCTCGTCGTCGAAGTTGTCGTTCCCGTCCCGGCCTGCCCGGCCTGTTGGCGGAACAACTCGCCCAAGCCCTGGAGATCCTGCTGCGGATTGGCGCGGTAGTTCGGGTCGACCAGCGGGCGCTTGATCCGCTGGATCGCGTCGCTGATCACTTTGTGGATCTCCGGTGGCGCCACGGCGTCGGCCTTGTCCAGGATTTGCACGATGTACTGGCCCGAGCGGCTGGCAACGATCTGGTCCCGTTGGGTCTGGCTGAGCAGCGTGACCGCGAAGAACGTGATCGCGATGCACAGCAGCACGCCCTTGGCGAAGCCGACTAAGGCGCCCATCTGGCGGTCGAACTCGTTGAGTTTCACCCGGTCGATGGCGCTGCCGATCACGCGGTAAACCATCCAGATCGCCAGCGAGGCGCCCGCATAGATGATGAGCATCGCCAGGAACTTGTTCCACGGAGCGTGGCTGCTGACCATCGGCGCCAGCCGGTCGGCGAACTTGAGGGCCAGGAAGTAGCTGGCCACGAGCGACGCCAGCGAGGCGATCTGCCAGGCGAGGCCTTTCCAGAACCCGAAGATCGTGGCGCCGCCGAGCACCGCGAGCATCACGAAGTCGTAGGTTTGCATGGGTAACCGGGGGTTCGGGACATGGGACGCGGAAGTATATCGAGCGCCATCGAGCCGGCGAAGGGCATTTGTGCTAGCAGTGCTGGCGTCGTGCTCGGGCTTGGCCATTTCTCAACGATTTGCGACAGTCTCGCGCCAAACCCCTGAAACGGATTCACCACAGAGGGCACAGAGGACACAGAGAAGAAATCAAAGGTGATTTTTCATGCCTTGGTCAATCCTGTTCCCTCTGTGCTCTCCGTGTCCTCTGTGGTGAATCCGCATCTCCTGTCTTGATTCCGATGGCCGATTTCAAAACGCACATCACGACAAGCTGCGTGCTCGGCGCGGGCTATGCCGCGCTGGGGGCGTACTACGGACTCCCGCCCGAAGCGGCGCTTGTCGCCGGGGGCTTGTGCGGCGTCGGCGGCATGCTGCCCGACATCGACAGCGACTCCGGCGTCCCCGTGCGCGAAACGATGGGCTTCGCCGCCGCGGTCACGCCCATGCTGCTGGTCGATCGGTTCCAGCATCTGGGGCTCAACTACGAACAAATGGTGCTCGCCGGCGGCGTGAGCTACCTCTTCGTCCGATTTGGACTGGCGCGACTACTCATGCGCTACACCGTGCATCGCGGGATGTTTCACAGCATCCCGGCCATGCTCATTTTCTCGGGGGCCGCGTTTCTCATCTGCGGCTCCACGAACCTGCAGCTCCGCTACTTCAAGGCCGTGGGCGTCGCGCTCGGCGTGTTCTCGCACCTCATGCTCGACGAAATTTACTCGGTCGAGTGGGAACGCGGGCGCTGGCGATTCAAAAGCTCCTTCGGCACGGCGCTGAAGCTCTGGGGCGACAGCGTGTGGGACAATTTTTCGGTGTACTCGAAGCTCGCGGTCGTCGTGCTGGCGATTTTGGGAGAGCCGATGGTCATGGAGCGCTACGGCCAGCTGTCGCCGATCGTGGTGAACAGCGAATCGCTGCGCGATCGCTTGCGCTTGAACCCCGCGGCCGGCGGTGCGCCGGTCGTCGAGGCGCCAATGATGGCGACGGTGCAACCAGGCGCCGCGCCGGGCGGCGGCTGGAACGTCGGTCCCACGGCGGGAGTTCCGCCGAATCAGCCCGATCGCACGATCTACGATACGGCTCGCCGGATCTGGGAGCGGATCCGCAATTGATGCGGGTCCGGCGTAGGTCAGCGTTTCTAGGCTGACGAGCGTAGCGGTTGACGAACCACATCGAAGGGCGTGTCAAGCTGGAAAGCTTGACCTACCGCTCCGCTGAGTCGATCACGAGCGTCACCGGCCCGTCGTTGGTCAGCTGCACGTGCATGTGCGTGCGAAACCTGCCGGTGGCGACGTGAACGTCCTGCGCTCGCGCGGCCGCGACGAACTGCTCGTAGACGCGCTCGGCTTGCTCCGGCGGCGCCGCGGCGATGAAGCTCGGCCGACGCCCCTTGCGGCAGTCGCCCAGCAGCGTGAACTGGCTGACCACCAAGAGCGCGCCGCCGACGTCGGCCAGTGCCAGGTTCATCTTCCCCTCGGCATCCTCGAAGATGCGCAGTCCGACGACCTTGTCGACGAGCCACCGCAGATCGTCGTCCCCATCGCTCGCCGCGACGCCCAGCAGCACGAGCAATCCGCGGCCGATTTCGCCGACCGTTTCGCCATCGACGACGACGCGGGCGGAGCTGACTCGTTGGACGCAGGCGCGCATTGCGGCGATCTTTGGCGTTGAAACTTGTTCCAGTTAGGCCGTCGCGCCATACTAGCTGATCTGCCTCGATTTGCGAGTGGCTTGCCGAAGGGAACGCCTTGATCGCCCCCATTGTTCCGCTCACGTACTACTGCCTGCTGATCATCGCCGCGAGCGTCGTGGGCGGGATGATTCCGCATTGGTTTCGGCTCACTCATCGCGGGATGCAGATCGCGGTCAGCTTCGTCGCCGCGATGATGTTCGGCGTCGGCGTGTTGCACATGCTTTCGCACGCGCTGACCGAGGCGAATCAGGTCCCGCAAACGCCGGGCGCCGCCGATCCCGCGGCCGTCACATTCACGGTGCTGCTGTGGATGGTCGGCGGGTGGCTCGCGATGTTTTTCATCGAGCGGTTTTTCTGCTTCCACCACCACGACGTCGAAAGCGACTCGGCGGGCCACATTCACGAGCACGAAGAAGCGTGCCACCATCACCACGGGCATGACGTGACCTGGAGCGGCGCCGCGTTCGGGCTCACGCTGCACAGCCTGCTCGAGGGCGTCGCCCTGGCCGCGAGCATCCAACACGAGCACGGCAGCCTGCGGCTCGCGGGACTCGGCACGTTCCTGGTGATCTTCCTGCACAAGCCGTTCGACTCGATGACCATCGCCATGCTCATGGCCCGCGGCGGGTGGTCGCCCAAATCGCGGCTGATCGTCAACGGGCTCTTCGCCCTCGCGATCCCGCTCGGCGCGGCACTGGTGTTCGCCGGCCTCGCCGCCGACTCCGCCGGCGGCATGTTCGTCGCCTACGCCCTCGCCTTCTCGGCCGGCACGTTCGTGTGCATCGCGCTCAGCGATCTGCTGCCGGAGCTGCAGTTCCACGACCACGACCGCGTGAAGCTCTCGATCGCGCTCGTGCTGGGGCTGGCGCTATCGATCGCGGTGGGCAAGTTCGAATCGCTCGTGCATCGCCACGCGGCGCCGGCTGCCCCTCCTGCAACTACCGCCCCTTCTCGATCCAATCAATAATCCGCCAGTCGAGCCAGCGGATGTCGGGGTCGCCGTTGCGGGCGGCGAGAAAGCCTAGATGTCCGCCGCCGGGGACGATGTGCGTTTCGATGCTGTCGCTCATGGCGTAGTCGTACAGCGGCGCTATCGGCACGATGGGGTCGTCCTTCGCCACCAGGATCATCGTGGGCTGCTTGATCGACGCGAGCTTCGGACCCGGCTGCGTGCGGGCGTAGTAGTCCGAGGCGTCCTTGAATCCGCCCGAGGGGGCGATGACCCACTCGTTGATTTCTTCCAGTCGGCGCGGAAACGGCGGCGCCGCCTCGGGCTTCATATCCGGGAACCGCAGCCAGCGCTTCGTGATCTGCTGCCACAGCGACTTCACAAAGAACTTGTCGTAACGACTGCCCAGCCGCGTTTCGAGTTGCTTCTGCACCGAGAACAAATTGAGCGGCGGGCAGATGGCGATCGTTCGTTCGAGGTTGCCGATGCGCGAGTGGCCCGCCTCGGCGAGCATGTTCAGCGCGAGCGTGCCGCCCATCGAGAAGCCGACCACGAACAACGGCGCCTGGGGGTGCGCGTTCGAAATGAAGTTCACCGCCGCCGTCACGTCGCCATGGCGGCCGCAGTGCGTTGGGCGCCGCGCCACATCCTCGCCGGCGCCGCAGCCGCGCATGTCCATGCGATAGGTCGTGATCCCGCGCGACGTGAGCTTGTCGGCCATGCGCCGCATGTAGTGGGATTCGTACGAACCGGACAGGCCGTGAATCATCAGCACCGTGGGCGCCGTCGGCCGGTACTCCGCCGGGCGGTCTTCGTGCAGCGCGATCTGGTCGCCGCCGTCCTCGGGCGAGACGTCGTCCACGGCGACAAAGTGCCGCGTCGCCGAGTACGCCGACATCTTATGCGGCAGGTACACCGCGGCCACCGTTTGCAGGTGGGCGTTTCGCAACAGGCCGTGGGGACGAAACTTCCAGTGTTCCGTATGGGCGGGCATGGGGGCAGGCATCGGACGTAGATTCGCGGGAGTGGCAGGAACCTCACACGATACCAGAACGGCATGGAATTTGTCAGCGGCGATCTGAAAACACCGGCCCGCAAGTTGGCATTCGCAATATTCCGGCTCCCTACCCCTGGCGGAGAGGGCTGGGAAGGCGGGAGGCCCCTGGAACACGCACTCATCTCCCCAACCGGCAAACCTTGCCCCACTGCGCTGACGGTTGCCAGCGGCGTTTCCGTTGAGTCGCGACCAACCGTTTCCCGATGCCATAAGCGTCGGCCCATGCGGGAGCTCATTGCGTGCCGACGAACGCCGTTCCGCCAATCCGCCAGCGACCTCCGCTAAGGGGGCCGCCCGGACTAGGGGGATCGGCGTCGCCCACCCCCCTACCCTTTCCGCGAGAGCTTCCGCCATGAAAATCGCCAACGTTCCGCCGCGCGCCGCCCTGGTTATCAAGTGGCCCCAAGCGGCTTCGCCGGCCGCCGCCCGCGAGACGGCCCGTCGGCTTGCCGCCGGCCGGACGCCCGCCACGTGGTCCCTCGATCAGGCGTCCCAGGTCCAGTCGCTAGCATCGTGGGGCGCCCTGCGAGACATGTCCGAAGCGGCGCTCATCGTGCCGACCGCCACGGGCGCCACCACTGCGAGCGACAACGCCGCCGCGGGTGAAGTGTCCCGCCGCCTGGAGCTACTGCGCTTCGCCGGCGTGAATGTCGACCTCGTGCATGGCGGGGCCGAGCTGAGCCAAAATCACTGGCCGCGCACGCTCCGGGCCCTCGGCATCCACGGCGTCGTCGTCGACGCGGCGCCCGCAGCCTCGGCCCGCGCCCTGCCGTTTGGCGTGTGGCTATTCACGCCCGATGCGATCGTGCCGCGCGTGCGCCGCTGGACCGACTGGCTGTCGCGGCGCCAACCGCTGTTCGCCGGCAAGAAAGCGACGCCGGTCATGGCGACGATCGACCTCGCGCGCGTCGGCGCCCCGGGGTCGCGCTCGTGGCGAGAGATGGAGCTCGCGGTCGAGCAAGCCGCCGAAGCCCGCAGCGCGGGGACGATCACCCTGGCGCCGATGGGCGAATTGACCGCCCAGTTTGTGCAATCGGGCACGGCACGGCCGCAGCGGTCGATCCTCCGCGCGGCGTGATGCCGGGGCGAGCGTGTGTGCCATGCTCTCGTCCGCGTGAGCATGTCCGGCGAACGACTGCAGACATGCCTACGAAGACGAAGGCATGGCACACAATCGTTTCGCACTCTCACTTCGCGTCGCGATACGCATCCCACGAGAGATAGCCAAGGATTCCGGCGCCAATAATCGCGCCGATGTCCATGGACGGACGCGCCCGGTCAAAGGGAATCTCCACGGCCAGATCAGCCGCGAACACAATCGCGACAAGGCCGGCGACGACCATGCCGAAGATCGTCAAAGCCTTGGACATAGGCGACCGGAACCCCGCGGAAATCGATTGGTTGGAACTCAAAGCAGCATCCTTGGGCGGCATCCTAAGCTGCGCCCGAACTACCTAGTATAGTTCCCGCCGCTAGCATGTCAGGGGGCTTTGCCGGCC
>JANOIK010000795.1:0-3265 GCA_031407585.1 Planctomycetota bacterium
CACCTGCGCTTACCAAGCGACGCGCAACAGCGGCGACGTCACGCGCCACGCGGCGGAAAAGATGGCCCAAGCCGTGGGCGCCGAGTTCCATGCGTGGAACATCGACGCGCTGGTCGACAACTACATCGCGATCGGGGAGCAAGCCGTCGGTCGCAAGCTCTCCTGGGACCGCGACGACGTCGCCCTGCAGAACGTGCAGGCCCGTGCCCGCGGTCCCGGCGTGTGGCTGCTGGCCAACCTCCGCGGCGCCTTGCTGCTCACGACCAGCAATCGCAGCGAAGCGGCCGTCGGCTACGCCACCATGGACGGCGACACCTGCGGCGGCCTCGCGCCGATCGCGGGCATCGACAAAGCATTCCTGCTCCAGTGGCTCAAATGGATGGAGCATGTCGGCCCCACGGGCGTCGGCCCACTCTCGGCACTTTCGGTCATCAACTCACAAGCCCCGACCGCCGAGTTGAGACCGCCCGGCGCCGCGCAGACCGACGAAGGCGACCTCATGCCCTACCGGGTGCTCGACGCGATCGAGCGGGCCGCGATCCGCGATAAGCAAACTCCGGTGGAAGTGTTCGACGTGGTCCGTCGCCAGTTCACTGAGTTCTCGACGGCGGAACTCGGCGCCTGGGTCGAACGCTTCTTCAAGCTGTGGTGCCAGAACCAGTGGAAACGCGAACGCTACGCCCCTTCGTTCCATCTCGACGACGAAAACCTCGACCCCAAAACCTGGTGCCGCTTCCCCATTCTTAATGGTGGGTTCGACCGCGAACTGGCCGAGCTTCGCGAACTGCTTGCGGAGAGGGATTAACCACCAAGGCACTAAGACACCAAAGTGGGGAAGGGCCCGCGAAATACGCGAAAGGGCGCGAAAGGAAAGAGGAAGACGAAGTTAAATGTGGAAGAACGGTAGCAACCCAAGCTCCCCAAACCGTCTTTATTCTTCCTTGATTGTTTTCGCGTCCTTTCGCGTATTTCGCGGGCATTTCTCTTCTTGCCCTTAGTGTCTTCGTGCCTTGGTGGTTAGTCCGAAATTTCCCCGAAGGTGACCGACAGCTCGACCGCCGCGGCCAAGCGCTTGAGATACTCGCGGCGCGGGATCTCGACGACGCCAAGCCGCCCCGTGTGCGGCGTCCACTGTTGCACGTCGAGCAACACGTAGCCGCGCGCCTTGAGATGCTCGACCAAGCGCGCGAGCGCTACCTTCGACGCATCCCGCTCCCGGTAAAACATACTCTCAGCGGCAAACGCCCCGCCGATCGCCACGCCATACACGCCGCCCACGAGTTCACCGTCGCGCCAACACTCCACGCTGTGCGCGTGCCCCAATTCGTGCAGCTGCGTGTAGGCCGCAATCATGTCGGGCATCAGCCAGGTGCCGCCCTCGCGGCCGTGACCGGTGGCGCACCCCTCGAGCACGCGCGCAAACGCCGTGTTCGCCCGCACCGTGAACCGGCCGCTGTGCATCGACCGCGCGAGCCGTCGCGACACGTACATGCCGTCGAGCGGCAAAATCGCCCGCGGGTCGGGCGTCCACCACAGCATCGGCTCGCCCGGATACGCGGGCCACGGGAAAATTCCGTGGCGGTACGCATCGAGCAACCTCTCCACGCTCAAGTCGCCGCCGACGCAAATCAGGCCCTCGGGTGACGCACGGTTCGCAGATGGAAAAAGGCTGCTGGACATCGACGCGCGATCCGTTATTTCCCACGAACCCAAAACCAATCACTCCAAGAGCCCTAGCCCGAGGGCCACCGCCCTCCGGGAATGCACCACAAACCCGTCCGCCGTCGCATCCCGGACCGCGTGGCGGTCCGGCTAGCTCCATCATGCGACTGCTGCCGCTCACGCCGCCACCCAGTATAATGGGCGGAGGCGTCCGCGAGACGCCCCTCGTGCCCGTCGGCCCCCTTCCGCCTGCCGCAAATCGCCCACGCCCGTATGCAACAGGACCCCGACTCGCCCACGCTGCCGGCCTGTCCCGCGCACTCCGACGGCGCGCTGGTGTCGCCGCTTCGCCCGCGCAGCGCCGAGGACTGGCAGGACCCCGTCGCCGTCGAACCCAGCAGCGGCCGGCTCCATCGGCTGCTCTGGATCTTCGCACTGCTCACCGTCGTGCTCGTGGCGCCGTCCGTCATTGGCAACGTACAGTATTCAATCACCTCAGGCCGCGAACGCGCAAAGTACGACGTCGCCCGAGAACATCTCAAAGACTTCAACTTCGACGAGATCAATAAGGCGTATCGGCTGATTCCCAATCTTGTGAGCCCCAGCGTCGTCAGCATCCGCACCTCGCGCGGCAGCCGCGAGGGCCAAGGTTCGGGCGTGATCGTCGATGCGGACGGCTACATCGTGACCAACAGCCACGTCATGGGCGACATCGACACCGCGGACATCCTGCTCAGCGACGGCCGCCACGGCCCGGCCACCGTCGTCGGCGTCGATCCCTACACCGACATCGCGGTGCTCAGGACCGAGATGGACAAGCTCATCGCCGCCGAATGGGGCGACAGCCGGGGCCTGGAAGTCGGCGACCTCGTGTGGGCGGTCGGCAGCCCCTACGGGCTGCAAAAGAGCGTCACGTCCGGAATCCTCAGCGCCAAGGAACGCCGCGGGATCGCGGGCACCGGCAACATTATCCAAGAGTTCCTGCAGACCGACGCGGCGGTCAACCCCGGCAACAGCGGCGGCCCCCTCGTCGACGTCCACGGCCAGATCGTCGGCATCAACACGGCCATCTTCGGCGAAGTGTACCAGGGCATCAGCTTTGCCGTGCCCAGTGAGTTCGCGAAGAAGAGCTACGAGCAACTCCGCAAACACGGCTACATCGAGCGCGGCTTTCTGGGCGTCGGCCCGGGCGTCGTGCCCGACGACATCGCCCGCGAGTTGGGCCTCGAGCGTGGTGAAGGCGTGCTCGTGGAATCGGTTCGCCCAGGAACGCCGGCCTTCGACGCGGGCTTCAAGAAATTTGACGTGGTCCTTACCTGGGATGGCGAGAAGTTTTCCGACCCCACGCTGCTCAGTCGCGCGATCGCCGGAACGCCCATTGGGTCGGACGTCGAAGTCGAGATCATCCGCGCAACGCGCGGCGAGCCGAAGAAGCTCACGCTGACGGTGAGAGTGGCGGCTCGACCGCCCGACGCGTAGAAGCAGGGAGCTCGGAGCAAGGAGTTCGGAGTAGGAGAATTGTCTCCAGCGCCCTGCCCTCTGCTTACCCCAACTCGTGAAGGATCGCCCGGTGTCACTCGCCAGCTTGCAGGACGCGAAGGAG
>JANOIK010000796.1:0-2081 GCA_031407585.1 Planctomycetota bacterium
ACCCCCGCCGCCGTGGTCAGGCCGAGACCCCACCGCGCGGCCCGCGGCCTTCGCGGCGCCGTGACGTTCGACCCCGCGACCCCCCCGCCGGGGGCCCGATCCTCGGCGGCTTCCGAGCGCGCGTGAAACACCAGGTCCGCGTCCAGCATCGAGTAATCGAGCAACAGCCGGCACGCATCGTCGTTGGTTTCGATCAAATGATTGAGGCGCGCGCGCTCCTCGTCGCTCAACTGGCCTTCCGCCGCGCGCAACGAGAGATCGAGAATCTCTTTTTGAAGTTGACGATGGGACGACATTAGGACGCCTCCTTGGCGACTCGCCGCTCGACGCAGGCGAGCAGGGATTTCCTGATTCGCGACAGCGCGGTGTAAACCGCGCCAACCGTTCGTTGTTCTGTTTGAGCAATGTCTTGCACCGAGCGATCGCCCTCGTACCGCAGCCGCACCAACCGCCGCTCGACCGCCGGCAGCGCCGCCACGCACTGCACCAGCGCTTCGGACCGCGCGGTGCACTCCGAGGTTTTGATTTCGTCTTGCATGGCCGAAAGCCGTTCCAACGCCGCCGCGCTAAACAACGCCCGCCGCCGCGACTGCCGCCGCAGGAAATTGAGCGCCGTGTAATGCGCCACGGTCGTCGCCCAACTCCCAAAGTCGGTGCCGGGTTGGTACTGCTCGAACTTCTCCCACAACAACAGCGCCGTTTGTTGATACAAGTCCTCGGCGTCGGCCAGGTTCTGCACCAGCGCGAGCAAGTAGCCGAAGATGCGACTTCGACCCTCGCGTAGCAGTTCGCTGAATTCCAGCGGATCGCGCGTCTCGTCCGACATTCGCTTATGACTCGCGAAAGTGCTGGTGTCCGGGACTGCCATTCCCTCTGGAGCGGACTCGCCGCCAACGGCGCGGACTCCGTCCGCGCGTTCCTCGATGACAATCGCCCGCCAAGCAGCCCCTTGGCGGGGAAAGCTCCATGGACCCCACCGGAATGCGGGGTGTGGCGCTCCATCAAGTAATGTCACCGGCGGCGGTTGACCTTACAGAGTTTTCCCCGCTGGGGGCGATATATCTTGCGTTGTATCAACGACTTGCGGCGACGGCCGCCGCTCGGAGCGGAAAAATTGCGATTTTAACCGCGAAAATTGCGACCTTCGGGGAGGGCGAAGCTACTGCTGAGCCAGAACTGCCGAACGGGATTGCGCGTCACCGGCTCGGCAGGAGCCTCGCCCTCCCGGGGGCCGGCGTTTGGAGAAGTTCCACCGGACCGAGCAGGCCGGAGGGTAGCAGCGGACTGTCGGCGGTGAACTTGGTGATGTTCGTCGATGTGAGCCGCTGAGCTCGCGGGAGTCGCGCGTCGCCGATGAGCCGGTTGGGCCAGAGATTTGTCACCTCGATCGAAAGCGAGTTGCGGCCGGGCTTCAATGCGGCGGTCGCCTCGACGCGGAACGGCGCGGTCCACGCGATGCCGAGCGGCTGATCGTTGAGCGTGACCGCGGCGATGTTCTCGACGCGGCCAAGGTCCAGATACACCTTGGCGCCCGCGACGCGCGCGGCTGCTTCGGGCGCAAGGTCGAACGTGGTGCGGTACACGGCCGTGCCCGAGTAGAACTTTACCTTGTCGTTGCTGTGCGTTGTCCAGTCGGAAAGCTCCTCGAAGTTGGCCTCCGCCGGGCCGCCCCATTTTTCGTCGAAGTGAACGGTCCACGGTCCGGCGATCGAGAGCGTAGGCGTTAGCGACGGTTGGTTGGCCGAGTCGCCGCCGCGCGCGTCGGGCGCGATCGGCCGCCGGAAAACGACGAACACCGATCCGCCGGGCGGAAGCTCCAGCGGCACGCGAGTCCGGCCGTCTGTTTGCTCGAACGCCGCGGCGTCGATGATCTCGCCGGTGACAGGATTCCAAAGCTCAGGCTGCCGCGCCACAACGCGGAACGAGGCGTCGGCCGTCGCCGCCTCGTCACCACGGTTCACGACAAAGTAAATCTCGCCCACGCTGGTGCGACGGTGGAAGTAATCGAGCTCGACGGCCGCATCGCTCGCGTCGTACTGGAAGTCCGGCGACACCTTGGCGGCCGCGAGGACGTCGCGAGC
>JANOIK010000801.1:0-7466 GCA_031407585.1 Planctomycetota bacterium
GCACCCGAGCAACTCGAGCGAGTCCTCATTCTCGTCCGGCCCCCGCCGAAGTAGCGGGCGCGCGACATGCCGGGTGCCATGCCCTCGTCCGCGTGGGCATGCGAAAGCTCGCAAGACCCGCCCGCCATGCCACGCGTCGCCGAACTGCGGTACAATTCCTCGCACCCGCGTTCTCCCAGGTTCACTCCCCAGGTACTCGCCATGGCCGACGTCACAATTCGCACGCGCCCCAACGGCCCCTTCTTCATCGAAGGCCCGTTCAAGCTCATCGACTCCGAAGGCAACGAGTTCAAGCTCGACTCCGCCAAGCCCGGCTTCGCCCTCTGCCGCTGCGGCCACTCAGCCCGCAAGCCCTTCTGCGACGGCTCCCACAAATCCTGCGGCTTCCTCGGCGACGAACGCGCGCCAAGCTGAGGAAGAGTGGCGAGTAGCGAGTTTCGGTCGCGAGTTCGGAGGGTCGCATGCCCTCTCATTCACTCTTACTCGAAACTCGCAACTCGTAACTCGTAGCCAGCCCCTCATCAACACCTTATCAACCGCACGCCCCACTTCGACTTCGCGCCCTTTGCCGGTTCTGCCGAAGCGCGACCCGCGACTTTGCCGGTCCTGGCGAAGGTTTGCGTAGCGCCGTGCGTCGACTTCGCACTTTCCGCGTCGCGGCCCCTCGCGATTGATGTTGCCGCTCATCGCAGCGCGTTAGAATTCGCGACCCGCTCACGCGGAGGCACGCTCCAGCACGTCAAGCGCAGGAACCCCATGGCGAAGAAGCAAAAGTCGTCGGCCGCAGATGCCGTTGTCGTCCTCGACCATCAAGCCGGCGATGGTATCGCCGTTTCCCCCGCGCCCGGCGAAGACGTCGCGCTCCCGTTCATCGGCCAGTGGAATCGGCTGGTCAGCACCACCAACTGGGAGAAGGGCCGCATCATCTGCCAGTGGCGCGAGGCGCTGGAGCTCGCCGGCGCCGCGGTGACGGCGTATTCCGACGAAGCGTGGGCCCAACTCGTCGGCAATGTCACCAGCCAGCACGTCGGCCGACTGCGGCGCGTGTTCCAGAAGTTCGGCCCCGTGTTCGACCAATACGAGGGCCTGTACTGGAGCCACTTCCAAGCGGGGCTCGACTGGGAAGACGCCGAGATGTGGCTCGAAGGCGCCATTCTCAACTCCTGGTCGGTCTCGCAAATGCGCGGCAAACGCTGGGAAACCCACGGCAACCCCGGCGCCCCGCCGCAAGAAGAATCCGAAGCCCCCTTCGAAGGCGACGCCGACGCGTCCCCCGGCGAGGCCGCTTCAGCGGCCGGGCGAACCACGAAAGACCCCGCGTCAAAACCTACTCGCGCAACCACCGACGAAGAGTCCACCAACGAATCCGCCGACTCCGACGACAACGCCCCGAGCGACGGCAACTTCGAAGCCCCAGCCCCGTCGCCCGCCAAGTCGCGCACTCGCCTCGCGGTCGAAGTCGACGACCTGCCTGACGACCTCGCCGACGCCTTCGAGCAATTCAAGCTGGCCATCATCGCCCAACGTCGTCTCGGCTGGAGCGAAACCACGCCGGAGGCTGTCATCGAATGCCTCGACGCGCTGAAATCGCTCGCGCTGGCGCCTTCGGACGACTGATGCAGGGGGATTTCACCACAGAGGGCACAGAGATCACAGAGGAGGAGAAATCAAGAGATAAGAATCTTGAAGGGAGAAAAGGCGACGGGCTGTCAACAATCCTTCACCAATCTTCCGTCTGTTTATCTTCTCTGTCTTTCTTCTCCGTGTCCTCTGTGCCCTCTGTGGTAAAATCCCCTCCCATTCACGCCGTCGCCGCGTACTGTTCCGCGTAGTCGAGCGTCCATTGCTCGATGAGATTGCGGAAGTTGTCGAGGTCCGCGTCCTTGAGCAGTTGATAGTGGTTGCGGGTGAAGTTCTCTTTGTTCCGCACAGCGCCCTTCGCGGACACGTCGATGACGTGGTATTGGTTGTGGGGGCTCACCACCAGCTCCAGCCGGCTGAACAGATTCTCGCGCTTGCCGGCGACGATCACCAAATCGTCGCGCCGCACGGCCCCACCCCAGCCGCGGTCGATCGCGATGTCTTCATAGTGGAAGCCTGGAAAGTTCTCGGCCAACTGCTTGAGACAGCGCTCGATGTGGTCGAGCAGGTTCATCCGCTGCTCGCGGTGCAGCCGCTGGCACTGCTCCTCGGTGAGCGCCTTGACGGCCGCCGCCTTAGCCTTGGCGTCGCGAGATTGAATGCCCCGTTCGGTGGCCCGTTGTAGTCGTTCGCGAAAGTCCATGCCCCCAATCGTAAGCCATGCTGGCGCCCGGCTCCAGAGTGGTGTGCGCGTCGGGGGATATTTCACCACGACGACACGACGACACGACGAAGGAAGGGGATAGCGGGGCCTACCAGCACTATTTGCAACCTAAAAACACCGCAACATTCAATGAACTCCCTTTCCCCCCGTCGTGTCGTCGTGTCGTCGTGTCGTCGTGGTAATGCTCCGCTAGCACTGCCAAGACTTTTAGATTTTTCTCACCCACGCGCTCAAGTTCCCCGCTCGTGCCGGCCGATACGTAAGGACGCGCAGGGGGGAGTGCGCCCGTCGAGGGATGCTGGCTTGGGATGAGCCAGTCTCGACGAGTCGCGAGTCGAACGATTCCGACACACCAGCGGGAAGGACCCCGAAGCATGCCTGCGTGCCATCTGAAGATTTACCGCGGCCCCGAGTCGACCACGGCCCCGACGCTCGCCAAAAACAGCGCCGGTAAAGCGTGCGTCACCGTTCCGCTCTCCGAGGCTCTGCCGCTCTTGGCCGACGCCTTCAACGCCCAGCGCACCTGGCTGAGCGACTTCGAGGACGACGAGATCACCGTCTCGGCCGACCTCTACGAAGTGCTGCTGGCCTACCAGTTCTATCGCCGCCCGTCGGCCTGACGCCGGCTGCCGGTTCGCGATTTTCGCACCAACCAAACAGCCCGGCCCAAACGCCGGGCTGTTTTCATGCGCGGTCGCGTGACGCGCGCCGAATGCGTTATAGTCGTAGGCCCAAACCCCTCGGCTTGCGCCGGGGGCTAACTATCTCTCAAAACGTCCCATCTGAATTCGCAATAGCCCTCGGCGCAAGCCGAGGGTTTCCCACGGCCGCCCCATGTCCGCCATCGATCCCACGCTCGACGCCGCCGCTCCGCTGGAGCCCGATCAGATCGCCGATCTGATCGCCATGATCCGCGAGAGCGCCGACAAGCTGCATGCTGACCGCACCGATCGCGGCGATCTCAAGATTCTCAGCCGCACGCTGCGCGAGCTGCGCTACGCCTTCAAGGTCTTCGGCGCCTACCGCGGCCGTCGCAAGGTTACGGTCTTCGGCTCAGCCCGCACAAAGCCGGAAGCTCCCGCTTACCAGCAGGCGATCCTCTTCGGGAAGGCGATGGCCGACCGCGACTGGCTCGTTATCACCGGCGCCGCCAGTGGCATCATGGAAGCCGGCCATCGCGGCGCCGGCCGCGAGCACTCGATGGGGCTCAACATCATGCTCCCCTTCGAGCAGAGCGCGAACGAGTACATTCGCGACGATCCGAAGCTCGTGAACATGAAGTACTTCTTCACCCGCAAGCTCATGTTCGTCAAAGAGTGCGACGCTGTCGTGTGCCTCCCCGGCGGCTTCGGCACGCTGGACGAGGCGCTCGAAGTGCTCACGCTCATCCAAACGGGCAAACGCGACCTCGTGCCGATCGTTTTTCTCGACGAGCCCGGCGGCGACTTCTGGAAAGCGTGGAACGACTTCGCGGGCAAGCGCCTGCTGGCCGACGGCATGATCAGCGCCGCCGATCTGAGCCTCTATAAGATTGTCGACGACGTCGACGCGACCGTCGACGAGATCATGCAGTTCTACCACGTGTTCCACAGCATGCGCTTCGTGCGGAAGCAGCTCGTGTTCCGTCTGCAGCGATCGCTGGGCGACGAGACGCTCGCCCACATCAATGAGAACTTCGCGGACATTCTCGTCAGCGGCGCGTTCGTCCAGCGCGGGGCGTTCAAGGAAGAGGCCGACGAGTTCAAGATGGTGGAACTGCCGCGGCTGGCGTTTCACTTCAACCGCCGCAGCTTCGGCCGCCTCCGCGAAATGATCGACGCGATCAACGCCTCGACCCCGCCCGCCATCGAAGCCGCCGCGACCTAAATCGCACGCGAATGGCGCCGCCGGCGGACTTTGCGCCGGTCGACGGCGGGCGACTGCGGCCAAGACGACCGTCGCCAACATGCGTGGTTGAATTCCTGCCTTAGCGCCGCGACAATCGGCATTGCGAAACGCGAGCCGAACGGGCGTGACCAGGCCCCTCTTTTCTTTTCCCACGGAATCCGGCCATGCTGACTCGAACCGGTGGAGCTCTCCTAACTCTGGCGCTCTGTCTCTCTCCGGCCGCTGCGCAGCATGTGCGCCTCTCGCCCGACGATTCGTTGAAGATCGTGATCGCCAAGGCCGCGGACGTGCGGCCCACGCCGCGCCAGATTGCTTGGCAGCGTGACGAGATCTCCGCCTTTGTCCACTTCGGCATGAACACCTTCACCGACCGCGAATGGGGGGACGGAACCGAGGATCCCAAGCAGTTCAATCCGACGGAACTCGATGCCCGCCAATGGGTGCGCGCCGCCAAGGCAGCCGGCATCACGCGGATGATTCTCACGGCCAAGCACCACGACGGATTCTGCCTCTGGCCCAGCAAATACACGGAGCATTGCGTTAAGAACAGTCCCTGGCGCAACGGCAAGGGAGATGTGGTCAAAGAATTCGTCGAGGCGTGCCGAGCTGAGGGAATGCATTACGGCATCTACATCTCGCCTTGGGATCGGCACGAACCCACTTACGGCGATTCTCCGAAATACAACCAGTACTTCCTGAATCAGCTCCGCGAGGTTTTGACGACCTATCCTATCCGGGCGTCGACGAAATGTGGTTCGACGGCGCCTGTGCCGAAGGTCCTAACGGAAAACGACAAGAGTACGACTGGCGCGCCTATTGGAAGTTAATTCGCGAGCTAGCGCCCCAGGCCGCCATCACGGTGCGCGGCCCCGACGTTCGCTGGTGCGGCAACGAGGCGGGGCACTCTCGCACCAGCGAGTGGAGCGTCCTTCCCATGCCCGGCGACGACCAATCTTGGGAGACCTCGGACACAACGCTCTCCGGTTTCACCGAAGACATTCACGGCGAGGACCTGGGAGGCCGCGAGACGCTGA
This sequence comes from Planctomycetota bacterium, assembly GCA_031407585.1. Lineage (GTDB taxonomy): Bacteria > Planctomycetota > Planctomycetia > Pirellulales > Lacipirellulaceae > Lacipirellula. The sequence goes on from JANOIK010000801.1 coordinate 5,227, forward strand.
TGCGCAGCCGCCAGGACCGCCGGGTGCTTGCTTGGTATCCGGCCCAGGTCAACACTTCGATCCGTCCAGGGTGGTTCTACCACGACAATGAGGATGCCCGCGTCCGATCGTCTGAGGACCTGCTGAACGTCTACTACGGCTCGGTTGGCGGCAATGGCCAGTTCCTCCTCAACATCCCGCCGGACCGCCGCGGGCTGTTCCATGAGAATGACGTTGCGCGCCTGAAGCAGTTCGGCGACGTGCTCCGGGCTACGTTCGGCCGGAATCTTGCCGTGGGAGCCCAGCTCACCGCCGAAACGCCTGGCGGCGAATCCGTCGGCGACGTCGCCTTATTGCTGGACGAGAACCCGGACACGTTCTGGACGACGACCGAGGGAGCAACGCGCGCGACGATCACGGTGGAACTCCCCGACACCGTCCGAGCCAATTGCCTCATGCTGCAGGAACACATCGCATCGGGTCAGCGCGTCGAAGCGTTCGACGTCGAAGTGTTCGCGGACGGCCAGTGGCGGCCCGCCGCGAGCGGTACCGTCATCGGGTACAAGCGACTGGTCCGCTTTGACGACGCCAGCATCTCGAAGATTCGCGTTCGCATAACGGAGTTTCGCGTCCGCCCAACGCTCGCAAGCCTGGGCCTCTATCGCGCGCCAGCCACCATTTCTGCTCCCAAGATCACCCGCGACGCCAAGGGCGTCGTGAGCGTGGCAATTCCTGAAGGGACCTGTGCACGGTTCACGCTCGATGGCTCCGAGCCAACTGAGAGTTCGCAACTTTTTGCGGAGCCGATTTCGCTGCCCAATGGCGGGCTGATCACTGCCCGTACGTTTTCGTTGACGCCGGGCGAAGCCGCTGCCGAAGCCGACTCCACGATCGCGCGGGTCGAGTTTGGCCTGGCCACGACGAAGTGGAAAATCGTCGGCTGTGATTCGCAGGACGGCGTCGAAGGCGAGGCGCGCAAGGCAATTGATGGCGATCCGAACACGTTCTGGCACTCAAGGTACCGCGATAAGGTTGACCCCATGGCGCATCATCTCGCCGTCGATCTCGGTGAATCGACGACGATCAACGGCTTTATCTATACCCCGCGGCAGGACCAGTGGGACGGCGGAATCGTCTTGCGAGCACGATTCGAGGTCAGCCGAGACGGCACGAACTGGACCATCGCGGCAGACGATGTGGATTTCGACAACATCGTCAACAGCAGGCGACAGCACGTCGTGAGACTGCCAACGGCTTCGACGGCGCGCTATTTCCGTTTGACGGCGTTGCGGACCGTGAACGACAACAACCTCGCGTCAGCAGCGGAGATCTCGGTGCGCGTCGAATAGACGTTCGCGGAGGAATGCTTCACGTGATCGCGCCGCGACCACTTTGCGTCCGGTCAATGACTGGGGACCGAATGGCGGACCGCCGCACAAGCGTATTCTTGCGTCCGCGACGTTTTCCTAAGGCTTTTTGCGCAAAAGAACCTTGCCGCTTTCGTAGCCGCCGCCAACTATAGAGTCACAGGCGGCGGTATCTCGCGGGGCGAGACGGGGCCAGATTTGGCGCCGGTCATCTCGGGTTGGCCACTCTGGCAACCCGCCAAACGGAGGTGCGTTGGCAGTGACACGGACACGGCTCAGGATTCTTGTCGCCGCCGCGGCGCTGCTGGCCTCTGCGCCAGTCAGCGCCCACGCCGCGCTCACCATCAACGTGGAAGCGGGCGGCTGGCCCAGCGCCACTCACCGCACTGACGCCATCAACGCCATGCAGGCCGCCGTCAACCGCTACAACGCCTACGGCAACTTCGGCAACTACAACATCTATGTGTACTACAACTCTGGCATCCAGACGGCGCAGGCGAACTACCTGGGAAGCGTCGGCTTCGGCGGGACCTACCCGAACGAGCGCGTCTCCATGCACGAGCTCGCCCACTACCTCGGGTCGGGCACCAACGGCGATCCGTGGGACGGCGCGTTCGGCGAGGCCCAGATTGACCAGTTCGATGGCCTTGAGGCGACGCTCATGGGAGACGCCAATCACTTCTGGCCCTATGGATTGAACCAGGACTCCGAAGGCGCCGAGATCAACAAGCAGCGAAATGTCGCGATGGTCTACGCCCAGCGCGCCGACATGGGCATCGGCCCCACCGCGCATCCCTCGACCGCAACCGCCGTGACCGCAACCGGCTCGGACCCGGTCGGCGAGTCGGGCTTCAACTTCAAGACGCGGTGGAGCGACGGCTACTGGCCTCACGC
>JANOIK010000209.1:0-8312 GCA_031407585.1 Planctomycetota bacterium
CACCAATCAGCGGAGGTAGAACGCTGGCGCGATTTCGCGTGGGTGCGGGTGGGGGAAGGGTCAACCAGAAGACACGGTACCCGTCCTCAGCGATTATGAAAAATGGGGGATTTTGGGAGTATACTCTTCTTCTGCTTCATCAACGAATTCGTCTCGTGTCGCCCGGCCAATTTGGTAACTATGCCTTCGACGCAGGAATCGCACGGCGGGGAACGCCTTCAACCGCTAGTCTCGGTGATCATTCCTGTATTCAATGAGCGTTCCTCGCTCCGCGAGCTCGTCGAGCGCGTCCAAAATATGTCCTGGCCCAAGGAGATTCTTTTAGTCGATGATGGATCGGACGACGGCGGCGTGGGAGAATTAGCCCAACAGCCCCATGTTCGCGTCTTCGTCCACCACAAAAATCGCGGCAAAGGTGCAGCAATTCGGACGGCCCTCGCCCACATGGAAGGTGATATCGTCGTCATCCAGGACGCCGACCTGGAATACGATCCGACAGACCTCACGCGGCTCATTGCGATCGTCGCGGAGAAGGAGGCCGATGTCGTCTATGGTAGTCGATTCAGTGGTCCCCCGCCTCCCGGCTCAGTCTTTCACCGGCGTGCCAACCAGCTCTTAACGTGGTGCTCCAACAGGCTGACGGGCCTGCGTCTTTCCGATATGGAAACGTGCTATAAGGTGATGCGCCGCGAAGTTGCGGATGGCCTCATCTTGCGCGAGGAACGCTTTGGTTTTGAGCCCGAGTTTACGGCAAAGATTGCGCGAGGCGGCTGGCGCGTAGCCGAAGTTCCCGTCGGGTATCAACCTCGAAATCGCAGCGCCGGTAAGAAAATCCGCCTTCGCGATGGCCTAAGAGCGATCTGGTGCATCCTGCGTTACTCCAGGTGGGACTGATCGGAGCTTGAGCGTCCGGCGGGCGAGGGCGCTCGGTAGTTGTATAGGCGCAAGCTCAGTGCGCCGGCCAGAGCAATGCTCGTTAGCGCAATCTGGATGATGAATTGATCGTCGGTAACCGCCGCTCCATTCACCCACCGGAGAAACGGCGTCAGTGCGAGTACCACCCAGAAGGCAAACTCAATCGCAGGGGCAATATGGTGGAAGCAAATTGGCTTTTCGTCCGATTCAATTGAGTGGGTTGCGGCGGGCTCGCGGTCATAACCGTTGCCAGAAGATGGAAGATTGCGTCGTGCCAAAATGATTCACCCCTTGTCAGTCAGCAATGAGTAGTGCCAGCTCGCATTGGCAGGATAGAAGACAGCGACCAGGCTCTACCGACGTACATCCTAACAGAATAACCAGTCAAGAAAACGGGCCGATGAATCGAAATCAGGTGCGCGCCACCTGTTTGAAGTTTGACAATTCGACACGCGGATTCTGATACTGCAGCTCCAATTCCGGAAGTCATTGCCCGCTTCGGGCTTAGAAGAACTTGCTACAGGACGTTGCACCCACTGTTGCACCTGCCCTGGGGTGGGAGCTGAGCCGGCACATCTCCCTGGGTGGACTCACCCATTTTCCGCAAACACGGCAGACGTTGGAACGGTGGCAACTGCCTTCCTCGGAGCGCGGCGGTCCACCAATGACCCACTCGCGCTCGCCTGGCTTTCTTTGGTGAGTATTACTCTCACGACCACCTCACCACCTGCCCATTTGCCTCCCTCGTTCGGAGCGCCCTTAGCGCCGAACGGACGACACCACGGCCAAACCATGCCGACTACGCACGCCTACTGATTCCCCTCAAAGCGCCAGCCCAAAACGTTCGACACGGTCATGAGGGGTATCGGAGAGCATGCTGAGCATGCCACCTAAGTACTGCGCACGCCCCCTTTGGATGCAAAGTAAACGGCGAGCGAAAGAAACTTGAGGCAGCGACTGACAGCGCCCCTTAAGACCGCAGGCCGACAACCGCCGGCAAATAGGCTGAGTAATGGCGTCAGCGCTGCCGAAAACAATCGCAGTCCCAACGCCGGCGGCTCTTTTATTGACCGTCGCGCGGCGAATGAACCCTGCCTATCGCTAGCATCGTATAAGGCTGCATGAGACCAACAGGCAGTGCGACGGAGCTGGAAGCTCGCCGTCGTCGCGCTGCGGAGTGCTTCCAAGCAGGGGAGTCTCTTCGCACGGTGGCCGACCGCTTCGGCGTGAATCTCAGCAGCGTCAAGCGTTGGAAACGCGCTTGGCGGGAGGGCGGCGTCGACGCGCTGTCAGCCAAGCCGCACCCTGGCGGAGTCAGCAAGCTCACGATCGAGCAGCGCGACGAACTGGTCGACCTGGTGGTCGACGGACCGCTCGCGGCTGGTTTCAAAACCGACCTGTGGACCTGCGAGCGGATTGCGGCGATCGTCCGCCGACGGTTCGGCGTCGCGTACCACCGGGGCCATCTCGCGCGGATGCTGAACGAGTTGGGCTTCAGTCCGCAGAAGCCGCGTCCGATTGCCCGCGAGCAAGACCCGGCGGCGGTCGAGCAATGGCGTCGCGAAGAGTGGCCGCGCATTAAAAAAAGGCCCGCCGACGCGGCGCCACCATCGTTTTTGTCGACGAAGCCGGCTTCCTGCTTCAGCCGGTGAATCGTCGCACCTGGGCGCCTCGGGGCGTCACGCCCGAGCAACGCTCCTGGGATCGACGCGACCGACTCAGCGTGATCGGCGTCCGGACGCTCTCGCCGACGAGAACGCGCGTCGGATCGTACTTCGACGTCCAGCGCGAGAACATCCGGGCTGAGAACGTGGTCGATTTCTTGCGGCGGCTGCGGCGTAAGATTCGGCGACCCCTGATCGTCGTATGGGACCGCTGGAGCGTCCATCGCTCCGCCGCTCGTCGCATCGCCGCAGCGTGCTGGAAGCAGATCGAGTTCGAGCCGCTGCCGGCGTATGCTCCAGAACTCAATCCCGTCGAGGCGATGTGGAGCCACGCCAAGTACGCCGATTTGGCCAACTACGTTCCCGACGACGCCGACGACTTGGACGCCGCCGTCCGCGCCTCGCTCAAGGACCAGTCGCGGAACCATCGGCTCAAACGCTCCTACTTCAAAACTGCCCAATTGAGACTATGACCATGGCTCGTTAGCGGCGCGACGGTCAATAAGCGGCACTCAGTGAGACCTTAATTCGGTGCGAGGGGCGGCATTCCAAGGTTTGTCGGTTGGTAGGCAACGGACGAATCGCGCCTTCGGAGCTCGACGCAGTCATCAACTATCTCGTTGCCAAATATGCTCTGACAGACTGGCCTAAGATGCCGCGGATGGCTGAGGGCATAAAGTCCCCCCAGGAAACGCGAATAGGAATCTGTAAGCGTACCCCTGAAGTTCTCTGCACCCAAGGAAACCGGCTTCACGCCCAATGATGCGTCGGCGGCCCGATCCTGCATCCATCGCAACGCAAGGTCCGAGAGTCGCCGGTCAGGGTAGCCGCCGCCGACATCCGCGTGGGCTCCCGGGAACCAACGTTGCTCAATCGCCTGATTAGGCATCGACTTGGGCGACCATAGGGTGACGTCGTATTCGAGGCGATTTTCGTCGATGGCTATCGCGTGGTAGGCGCGCTGGACGATCGAGCTCAATTCTGTGTCGTGAAACTGATAAAGTGTGGCATTGAGACGTCTTGCAGCTTCGAGCGGGATGCCGAGGGCGCCAACGGTGTCCCACACGCCCAGGAAATGAATTGGGGCCTCGCGAGAGAAGAGCCTTTTAAACGTGACCGCCGTATCAGAGTTGGGGCCGTCGTCGCGGTTCCTAACTATGCAGCTCTAGGAGCAGCGGCCTGAGCGATCACGAATGCACCTGTTAAAGGTGGACGAAGATCGAGCGGTTATTTCCCAAGGAGCAACCCTCGCCGCGCGGCGGTCGTCGACGCATCGACGATCGCGAAGTGATGGAGGGCATTCTCTGGGTGCTGCGAAGCGGCGCGAGGTGGAAAGACCTGCCGCATGAGTATCCTTCGGCGACGACGTGTTGGCGTCGACTGAGGGAATGGGAGGACGCTGGAGTGTGGCTAGCGATCTGGCGAGCGTTCCTGTCAGAGTTGGACGACGCTGGCCAGCTCGATTGGCATGAGGTCTTTGCCGATGGCACGTTCGCCCCGGCAAAAAAGGGGGTTCCGAGGTCGGCAAGACCAAACGCGGAAAGGGTACGAAGCTTATGGTGGTGGCAGACGGCCAGGGTGTGCCTCTCGGAGTCCAACTTGCCTCGGCGTCGCCGCATGAATGCACGCTGATCGAATCGACCTTGGAGCAGGTCGCGGTGCCACGAGCCGGACGAGGTCGTCCGCGGAAGAATCCCGAGCGGCTGATCTACGATCGGGCCGCCGACAGCGACGCTCTGCGGAAGAGGTTGAAGCGACGCGGGATCGAACTGATCTGTCCCAACCGCTCGAACAAGAAAGTGAAAACGCAGGATGGCCGCCCACTGCGGCGCTATGGTCGGTCAATCGCTGAGGAATGGAATGGCATTGGAACGGCTCAAAGATTTGGTGGAGCGGAACAACACGCCGCTCCACCATCCGAAACAGCGGGCTATTGACTGCGACAGGACCCAGGCGGTGACAGAGCCGCCCGAGAGCGGGAGCGAGGATCTCATTGCCGTAGAAAATTTCGCAGTTTCTGGCGCTGACGACGAGTCGCAGATGCGAGAACGGATCATGCGACTGATTCATTGTATCGCCCGCGCCGTCGTGGAGGATCTCAGGGAATCGTCGGCTGGCGGACACGCCGATTCGTCTAGCGCCGCAGGCAGTCCAGCGCGCCAATCGGGGGCCGGTTTGTCCAAGACACGACCCGGTCACTAACCGGCCAAGCACTCGGCCGCCTGTCGTCACCGCCGGCTAAATCCGTGGCGCGGTTGCGTCATAATTATAAGGTTATGGAGGGTGCTATCAGGGTTCGCCTCGCGGCGGGCGGGACCGGCATACTTCTTACGACCCTCGAGCCCGTTGCAGTAAGTGTGACGCGCTGCCGGTGGCATCACCCTGTCGGCGCGGCACATTTTCTTCGCGACGTTCCCGCCGTGCACATTGAGCGGCTGGTGACGCCTGTCACCGTGTCCTACCCGATGCTCTATCTCCCGGAGACCGCTGGACATGAGTTTTTTTCTGGCAGCGCTGGCGATTGCGCTGGTCGCGGCCGTTTCGGCGCTCGCGCGCGAAGTGCGGCTGCGCCGCGCCTTGCAGCGCCTGGTGCGCCTGCTCCTTAGCCGCTGGAGGTCTCGTGAAGCACCCCCCCAAATTTCTGAACGCGACCGTGACGATCTGGCCGCTGCTCGTCCTGACGACGGCGCTGGGATGTGACGGCGGCGCTGCGACCATCGCCCGCGAAGCGGCCGACCGCCAGGCCGAACAAAACCGCGCCATGGCCGCTCTGCAGCAAGAGGTCGCCGCCGGCGCGCGGCAGCTTGTCGAAGAAGAAGGGCAGGCGCGCCGGCAATCGCTCGAAGTCCACCGCGACTTGGTGGCTGGACAAGACCGGCTGGCCGACGGCTGGATTGACGTCGAAGCCCAGCGTCAGCAGATCGCCCGTTCGCGGCGGACCGAATCGTTCTGGGTCGCGGTCCTGCCGGCCGGCGGCGGCGTGGTCGCCGCCGTGCTGGCGCTGGCGTTCGCGTGGCTGGCGCTGTTTGGGCTGCGCAGCACGGACGACTCGTCCGAAGTCGCCTGCCAACTGCTCGTCGAGCACCTTGTGGACCCCGAACAGGCGTTCGAGCTGGCCGACCTGCGGGATTCGCCTCGCCAACAATTGCCGCCGACGGGCCAACTCGGTGGATTGCTCACCGACGACGGCGCCACCGACCCCCTTGCAGACGCCCGTTGACGGGCCGCGCCTCGGCCAGCCCCTTCCCGCGCCGCAGCGCCACCCTGGCCGTCGAAGCGACGTGGCTGACGCGTCACTGGCTGGTCAGTGACGACGGGGCAGGCTCAACGCCCAGCGCAAGGCCTTTACGCAATGGCTTTTGGTCGTTGCAGCCGCCGGCGTGGCGGCGCGTGAATTCTGTTCTGTTCGCGTCGCTGCCGTGCCCTGGTGCGCGGCGACGCCTTACGTTCCCCATCCCCTGAATGTTAGGAGAACACTGCATCATGACCCAAGCCCAATTGAACCGGAGCGTCGCAGCCGTCACCGGCGAAGCGCGCCGCACGATTCGCGAGCGCGGCTTTTCGCTCGCCAACCCGCTCGAAGTGACGTTCGACCCGGAGCCGAGCGGCGACGCCGGCTACGTCGACTGGGACGAAGTCGCCGGACAGCGCTACGCGCAACTGGCCGTCCACTGAGAATCGAGATCATGACCTTCTGTCCCGCTTGGCCGCGACGCCCGACTTGCGTCGCGGCTAGGCGGTTTTCGTGTGCCCCCATTCTGAACCCTAAGTTATCCCGGAGTCTCCACAGCAATGCGCATTTTGTTTATCAACAACGACGGCGGCGGTTTTGCCGACCACATCGATGTTCCCGCCGACTTGACTGTGCAGGATCTGTTTCGCCAGCAAGTGAAGTTCGGCAAACCCGCCGACTACCTCATCCGCGTCAACCGCCAGCCGGCCGCCGCCCATCAAGTGCTCACCGAAGGCGACCGGGTCTCGGTCACCCCCGTCAAAATTGAAGGGGCCGGCCGGCTCGGACGCCGCGCCGCCTCGACGTCTTAATGTTTTCACGTTCAATCGCCGTCATCTTGCGAGTTATTTCATGGACGCCACTCAACGCCGATTGCTCGTGCGCACTGCCATCGTGCTGGGCGGCCGCCGCGCACCGCCGCCAGCGACAACCGACCTGCCCGTCGCCGCCTGGCTGTCCTGTCTCCGCAGCGCGGAGCTGTTGAACGAGTCCGAGCAGCGTGGGTGGCAGGTTGCCCAAGCGGCCTGCCGCGAGCGCTTCTATCGCCAACTTGGCGATTTGGGTCGCCAGCTCGACGCGTCGATCGATGAGTTGGCCCACGCGCCAGCCGCCCGGCCAGCGACGGCGCTCGAGATTTACGACGACCTGTGCGCCCTGGAGACAGAGTTTGCAGGGCTGCGGATCGATCTGCAGGCGCGCGAGCTGGCCGTCACGACCGAACCGATCATCCTGGAGGGCGTGCCGCTCGGCGCCTTTGAAATCGTCCTTCCGTGGTCGGAAAGCGTCGGCCCCCAAAGCTACCAGGTCGTCGCCCTCGATCCCAATCCGGCAGCCACCAACGAGGCCGTAACTCACCCGCATGTGAGCGACGACCAACTCTGCGAAGGGGAAGGACAGGCGGCCATTCGCCACGCGCTGGCCGCAGGCCGGCTGTTCGACTTCTTCACGGTCGTCGGCCGGGCGCTCGCCACCTACAACGAGTCGAGCGCGTACGTTCCTTTGCGCCGCTGGCATGGTACGGAGTGCAGCCAATGCGGTTACGTTTCTGACGACGACCGCACGTCGAGCTGCGAGCGGTGCGAGTGCAATCTGTGCGACGAGTGCGGCGCCGGCTGCGGCGCCTGCGGGGACTGGTGCTGTGCGGACTGCACTGCGTCGTGCAACGACTGCGGCGATAGTCATTGCGGCGCGTGTTTGCGGCGTTGTTCCAATTGTCACGATCATTTTTGCGAGGAGTGCGTTGACCATGGAATTTGCCACTGCTGCCGCGATGCGGCCAATGACGATGGCGCCGAAGAAGAGGACGCCAGCGGCGGCGCGGCGTGCGCCGCCGCCCCTGAGGCCGCCGGTGCTGAGGTTCTCGCCCACAGCGTGGGCCAAACTGCTATTTCTGCGTGACGCCGGGCCCACCGAGATCGGCGGGTTTGGGATCTCGGCGGCGAACGACTTGCTGTTGGTAGAGGATGTCCGACTGGTCCGGCAGAGGTGCGACTGGGTGAGCGTCGCCTTCGACGACGCGGCGGTGGCGGATTTCTTTGACGACCAGGTCGACGCGGGCCGCCGCCCAAAGCAATTCGGACGGATCTGGCTGCATACCCATCCCGGCGACTCGCCGCGGCCCAGTCTTACCGACGAGGAGACGCTTGCCCGAGTGTTCGGAGGCTGCGACTGGTCACTCATGCTCATCGTGGCTCGCGGCGGCGCCACGTACGCTCGGCTCCAGTTTGGCGTTGGCCCCGGCGGGGCACTCGAGATCGCTGTCGAGGTCGACTATGGTGCCGAGTTTTTGGCGTCGGACTGGGATGCCTGGCAGGCGGAGTATGCGGCGTGCATCGTGGACTCGAGCGTCCTCGCGGCGACGGGTCGACCGGTCACGGCAGGCGGTATGTCCGAGCCTGGCGCAGCGGACGACGCATGGCCTGAACGCGACGATTGGCTCCAGGACGCGCGGTTGTGGGAATTTCCGTACGACATCGAAGAGGAGCAATCCCTTGACGACA
>JANOIK010000223.1:0-1669 GCA_031407585.1 Planctomycetota bacterium
CGACGACCAGTCGGCAGTAAGCCGCTGACGCCTTCGATGCTTCGAGTCTACAGAAAGTTCCCGCCATTCCGTGTAACGGGCGGGTAACGAGGCTAGGCATGAATCTGGCCTGAAAAAGACGCTGTCGTTCGCAATTCAACGCCAAGTGATACCATGGATTTGTCGCAGATGCGGGGAGTAGTTCATCAAAATGGACAATCAGGGTTTCCGCGGAGCCTGAAATCGACACTGCCCATCGAGCCAACCAGAGAAATGAACGAACAGCGCCATCATTGATTGACCAACCAGTCGATGATCTTGCGGACTTTCGACGGCGGTTTCGATTCATATCGCGATCAGCTGCCGGTCTTGCGGTCCTGTCATCAATTACGGTCTCACTTGGCACGGCGTGGCAGACCATGACCTATTTCAATGAAATAGGGGGGTGGTGTGGAACAGTACGGGGAGCAGCGATTGGATTCGTGGGTGAGACGGCGCCGATGCTGCTATTGCTGCCCTGCGCGCTGCTGATCGTGGCTTGGCCTTCGCGACGCGGCTTTAAAATCGCGAAATGGACAGCACGCATCTCATTTGGGATATGGATTGTGTGCTGGCTCGGAATCGTGGTGATTCCTGCCTTTTTTTGGCTAATTCAAAGTCACCTCAGCCGACCGTTCCGCGAGACTTCCTTGTCCGCCCCTGCGGCGCGAACATCCGGCGCACCTCCGCGACGCCCTCCAGCAGTCGGTCGACTTCCTCGGGCGTGTTGTAGAGATAGAAACTCGCCCGCGTGCTCGCCGAGATTCCCAGCGCCGCATGTAGCGGTTGCGTGCAATGGTGCCCGGCCCGCACCGCGACGCCGAACTGGTCGTTCAACACCTGCGCGAACTCGTGGGCGTGAATCCGCTCGAACACGAAGCTCACGAGCCCCGCGCGATGCTCCGGCGCCGGGCCGAGGATGCGCAGGTCGTCGACTTGCGAGAGCCGTTCGTAGGCGTAGCGCACCAGCTCGTGCTCGTGCCGCTGAATCGCCGCGATGCCGACGCTTTGCAGGTAGTCGATGCCCGCGCCCAGGCCAATCGCCGGCACGATCGGCGGCGTGCCCGCCTCGAACTTCGCCGGCAGCGCGGCAGGGGTAAAGCGGTCGAGCTTCACTTCGTTAATCATGCTGCCGCCGCCGAGGAATGGCGGCATCGCGTCCAGCAGCCGCTCCTTGCCGTAGAGCACGCCGACGCCCGAGGGGCCGAGCATTTTGTGCCCGCTGAACGCCAGAAAATCGCAGTCGAGCGCCTGCACGTCGACCGCCACGTGCGGCACGCTCTGCGCCGCGTCGACCAGCACGAGCGCCCCCACGGCATGCGCGGCCCGTGCGATTTCGGCGACGGGGTTGATCGTTCCGAGCGTGTTCGACACCGCGGCGACCGCGACCAGCTTCGTGCGCTCGGTGAGCAGCCGCGGCAGCGCTTCCATGTCCAGCCGCCCGTCGGGCGTCAACGGCACATGCTTCAGCACGGCGCCCGTCCGCGCGGCGGCCTGCTGCCACGGCACCAGGTTCGAGTGGTGCTCCATCATCGTGAGCAGCACCTCGTCGCCGGGGCGCAGGTTCTCGTCGCCCCAACTGCGCGCGACCGTGTTGATCGAAGCGGTCGTACCCTGCGTGAAAATCACTTCGTTGAAGCTCGCGGCATTG
>JANOIK010000275.1:0-8336 GCA_031407585.1 Planctomycetota bacterium
TCGCCGTCGCCCAGCAGCGTGAACACGCGGTACGCGGCCGCATCGAGCTTCGCCGCCAGGGCCATGCCAACGCAAATCGGCAGGCCGTGGCCCAAGGCGCCCGTGTTCATCTCGATGCCGGGGATCTTCCGCGTCGGATGGCCGACGAACGGCGAGTCGTACTGGCACAGCGTCTTGAGTTCCTCGGCGGGAAAAAACCCGCGGTCGGCAAGGACGGCGTAGAGCGCCTCGACGGAATGCCCCTTGCTTTGGACGTAACGGTCGCGGTGCGGGTCGGCGAAGGTTTCAGGCGTGACGCGCAGCACGCGGTTGTAGAGCACGTTGAGAATGTCGACGCACGAGAGGCTGCCGCCGGTGTGGCCGGCGCCGGCGTGCGCAATGTGCCGCAGGAGGTCGCGACGGTACTGAATCGACTTGCGGCGGAGTTCGTCGTCGGTCATGAACGTGCGCCGTTGTGCTCGTGGGTTTCCCAGCCGAGGTAATTGGCGAACGCCTCCCGCAGGGCGGCGCCGCTATGGGACTGGGTCATCACGACGTGGTGTTCAAAGCCGTGCCGGCAAACATAGCGCAGCAGGTCTTGCAGCTTCGGCACGTGCGCGACGGCGCGGGTGCCGAAAGTCTTTAGCTCGTCATTGGTAAGCTCGCCCTCGCCGACGTACGCGCGAATGCAGCCGTCGGCGTCGGCCGTGGTCACGCGGCCGAAGGTAAGCGGACCCGCGGGCGTGCGGCCTTCGAGGGCGCCGTACGTGTTCTCGACGCCGAGCGTGCTGCCGAGGATGGGCGCCGTGGCAATCTTGATGTCCGGCAGGAAGCTCTTAGCCCAGTTGCCGCAATGGAACAGCGTGCACTTGTCCTCGTCGTCGCCGTAGTTATTGTTCCAGTCAACAAGGGCCGCGGGCGAGTCAGCGGCGAGCTGCATCGCGTACATCGTCAGCACACCGGTGACGTCGGTCTCGCAGGCGCTCGGCATGAACCGCTCGCTCATCATGCTCATGAGCGTGCAGACATTGCAGCCAAAGTTCTGCTGCACGCTGGTCCAACACTGAATCGCCGTAGCGTCGATGGCGTTGGCGTCCATCCAGCGGCTGAGGACCACGCCGATCTTGGCCATCTGCACAAGCTTTTCGTTCGGCACCCCCGGCGCGGGCGCGTAGCCGCGGATGTCGTCGAGCTTGGCCCGCACGGCGTCGTCGGCGTCGGTGAGCTTGCCGGACGCGGCGAGGAACTCGGAGAGGTCGACGGTGGTGACGCTGATGCCGTGGCGTTCGAGTAGCTTCTCGCTGTAGCGGACGGTGTTGAACGCCCCAGGGCGGGCGCCAACGGCCCCCAACCGTACGCCGCGAACGCCGTTCACCACGCGACACACGCGCAGGAACTTATCGAGATCGGCCTGGAAGCCCGGCGAGTTGATCGGCGTGACGTGCTTCTCGGTGAGCGAGAACTTAATGCCGGCCTGGACGAGGTTGTTGCAGACCGAGATCTTGCCGCAGAATGAATCGCGGCGGCGGGACACCCCGAGCTGGTTGAGGTCGTCGGGGTAGCCCTGTACGAGGACCGGCACGTTGAGCCCGGCGAGCTTGAGCGTGTCGGCCACGCCCTTTTCGTCGCCGAAGTTCGGGAGCGCGACCAGCACGCCGTCGATCTTGTCGCGGTTGTTTCGGAACAGCTCGGCGCACTTGCGAGCGTCGGCATGCGTTTCGACGCCGCCAAGCTTCGTGTCCTCCGGCGACACCATCACCGCGTTCACGCTCCGGGAGGCGAACAGTGTGACGATGTCTTCGCGAGCTTCCGCCACGAGCTGGTCGGGGAAGAAATCGCGATTGCCGATGATGACGCCGAGCGTGGGCTGTGAGGCCTTCATGGAAATTCCAGCGTGGCGAGGAGCAGCGCGTGGGAGCGGCGCGTGCGCAGAACCCCATCATAAATCTTGGGGATGCATTCCGCCACGGGCGCCGCGCGAACGCTCGGGCAATTGCGGTATTTGGGGAGTGCGTTGCAAGCAATGCGACGCGAGAAGACCGCGCCGGGGAAAGCGCGCAGCTTACGCCAGCAGGTCGTGCACCACGTGCCCGTGCACGTCGGTAATGCGGAACCGGCGGCCCTGGTAGGTGTGGGTTAGCTGCAAGTGGTCGACACCCAACAGATGCAGCAGCGTCGCCTGCAGGTCGTGCACGTGGACGGCGCCGGGCGTGAGCACGTCCTTCGTGGGACTGATGGGATTGCCCGCGTCGTCGGCGATGTTGTAGCCATAGTCGTCGGTGCGACCGTAAGTGAGCCCTGGCTTGACGCCGCCGCCGGCCATCCAAATGGTGAAGCACCGAGGGTGGTGATCCCGGCCGTAATTGTCGGCGGTCAGCGCGCCCTGGGAGTAGGATGTGCGGCCGAACTCGCCGCCCCAGATTACGAGCGTGTCGTCGAGCATGCCGCGCTGCTTCAGGTCTTTCACTAACGCGGCGGAGGCTTGATCGGTCTCGGCGCACTGGCCGCGAAGACCCTTGGGCAGGTCGCCGTGCTGGTCCCAGCCCTGGTGGTAGAGCTGGATGAACCGCACGCCGCGTTCGGCCAGCCGGCGCGCGAGCAAGCAGTTCGCCGCGTATGTGCCTGGCTTGCGGCTGTCCTCGCCGTACATGTCGTAGACCCAGTCCGGCTCGGTCGACAGGTCGGTCGCCTCGGGCACGCTCGTTTGCATGCGGAACGCCATTTCGTATTGCGTGATCCGGGACTCGATTTCGGGATCGAGCTCCTTCTCGAACTGCCTGCGATTGAGGGCGGCGAGCTTCTCGAGCATCGCCTGTCGGCCCGAGCGACAGACACCGTCGGGATTGCTGAGATAGAGCACGGGTTCTTTGCCCGAGCGAAACTGGACGCCCTGATATTTCGAGTCGAGGAACCCCGAGCCCCACAGCCGCGCGTAGAGCGGCTGGCACCCCTGCCCCGCCGACACGAGCACGATGAAAGACGGCAGGTCGTCGTTCATGGAACCGAGCCCGTACGACAGCCAGGCGCCCATCGACGGCCGACCCGCGATCTGCGAGCCGGTTTGAAAAAACGTGATCGCGGGGTCGTGGTTGATCGCCTCGGTGAACATCGACTTGACGACGCAGATGTCGTCGACGATCTCGCGGTGATGCGGAATCAAGTCGCTGAGCCACGCACCGCTTTGGCCGTGCTGGGCGAATTTGAAGATCGAGCCGGCCAGTGGAATCGACGACTGCTGGGCGCTCATGCCGGTGAGCCGCTGGCCGCCGCGAACGTGCGGGGGAAGTTGCTCGCCATTTTTCTCGTTGAGCAGCGGCTTGTAGTCGAACAGGTCCTGCTGCGAGGGGCCTCCGGACTGGAACAGGTAAATGATCCGCTTGGCGCGTGCCGGGAGTTGCAATCCCGCGGGCAGACCCCCAACGTTCGCCTGTGCCGGCGCGCCCAGAAGCGAACCGAGCGCGACGCTGCCCAGACCAGCTGCGGAGGCGCCAAAGAAATGGCGTCGCGTGAGGCGAGTCAGGTTTTCGAGGGAGTTGTCGGGCATGGTCAAGGCGCCGTGGTCGCGCTAACGCTCGTAGATTGCCGCATCGAGGTTGAGGATTGTCTGGCAGACGGCGGTTAGAGCCGCCAGCTCAGCGGGCGGCAGTTTCGATTCAGGCCGGGCTTCGCCAAGGTCGAGGAACGCGCCCGCGTGCTGCTCGGCGTCGGCGACGAACAGCTCGCGCTGGTGATTGTACACGTCGGTTAGCAGCGCGAGCTCGACTTCGTCGGGTGGCCGGCCTGTGCATCGCAGAAATGCGTCGGTGATCTGGTCCGCAAGTTTGTTGTGCTTGCGTGACACCGCCGCGGCGAGGGAACGAGCCGCCTCGACGAACTGGACGTCGTTCAGCAGCACGAGCGCCTGCAGCGGCGTGTTGGTGCGCGAGCGGGACACGGTGCAGACTTCGCGCGTGCCGGCGTCGAGCGCCAGCATGTTCGGCAGCGGGGCCGTGCGCTTCCACACCGAGTAGAGCGAGCGGCGATGCAAGCCTTTGCCAACCGATTGCTTGTACGGCGGTGACATGGCGTTAACTTCGGTCCACAGATCCACGCCGGGCTGGTATGGCGAGACCGGCGGCCCGCCGACCGTGGAATCGAGCAGGCCCGACGCCGCGAGCGCGAGGTCGCGGATTTCCTCGGCGGCCAAACGGCGGCTCGGTCCGCGAGCGAGCAGAATGTTCTCGGGGTCGCGCTCCTGCAATTCGGCTCGCTGCCGCGAGTCCTGCAGGTACGTGGCCGAGAGCACGATCTCGCGGCACAGCCGCTTCACATCCCAGTCGTGGGCGATGAAATCGCGGGCGAGCCAATCGAGCAACTCGGGGTGCGACGGCGCCGCGCCTTGGCGGCCGAAATTCTCCGGCGTGGCGACCAAGCCGCGGCCGAAGAAGTTGGCCCACATCCGGTTGACGAACACCCGCGCCGTGAGCGGATGCGACGGATCGGTGAGCCATTGGGCCAGGCCGAGCCGGTCGCGCGGGGCGTCGGCGGGAAAGGGAATGAGCATCTCGGCGAACGTGTCGCGAGGCACACGATTGGCGTCGGTTTTGGGTGCGTCGTATGACCCGCGAGCGAGGACGTAGGCCGGCCGCGGTTCGGGCAACTCCCGCATCACGGAGACTTCATGGACTTCATTCTCACGACGAACGAATCGTTGCCGCATAGTTTGCAACTTGCCCGCCAACTCGCCGGCTTCTTCATCGACGGCCGAGAAAAAGTATTGGCGAAGCTTGGCCTCGTGAGCGTCGGGCTCGGAAATCGCGGCCGCGAGCGCGCCCGGGGCATGAAGGTCGGCGATTTCTAGCGGGGTCAATGCACGCGTGTAAAGTCCCAACTCGTCGATCGCTCCGCCTTGAAACCCGCGGTCGCGGAACCGTTGGCCCAGGTCGAGCCTGTCGCCGCCGTTGGCGCTCTTCTGCACGCGGTCGCGAAGCACGGTCGTCTGCGTCTCGACGCCATCAACGTAAACCTTGAGGCCCACGGCGCGGCTGGAGCCGTCGTACGTTACGGCAACGTGCTGCCATTTTTCCTTCGCGATCGGCGTGGCCGTTCGCACGCCGATGCCGTTGCCCGGCCAGATGCGGAAGAGCCGCACGTCGATCACGCCATCGGCCAGCATGACGTCGAAGCCGTTATAGCCGACGTCAGTGCCCATTGATTGCTGTACTAGCACCACGGGAAGCGGATTGCGTATGGAGTCGCGAAGCCAGAAGGCGACTGTCGTCGGTTGCCAGCGATCGATTTCACCCGTGCGCGGAAAGCCAGCGCCGCGGTCGCCGTCGAACTCGATCGCGCGGCCTGCGACGCCTTCGACCGCCGTGAGTTTCTTTTGCTCTTCGTCGTCCTCGAACGTAATTCGACGCCGCAGGTCCGGCGATTCACCCGGGGCGGGCTTGCTTGCAAGCCACTCGCGGAACCTGTTCTCGCCATCCGTCACCGCACGCACGATCGCCGCCTCGGCGGCGTCGACTTCGTCGCACGCCTCGTCGAGCGCTCGCTTCTGCTCGGCGGTGGGCAGCATGAGTGCGGGCGCCGGCACCTTGCTGGCGTTGTCGTACATGCCATTTTCGTCGATCGAGTTGAAGAACGCCGATAAGGCGTAGTAGTCACGCTGCGAGATAGGGTCGTACTTGTGGTCGTGGCACCGCGCGCACTCGACGGTGAGCCCCAGCACGGCCGTGCCGAGCGTGTGAATGCGATCCGACGCGTTCTCGACGAGCCATTCCTCGGCGAGCGAGCCGCCTTCGTTGGTCATGCGGTGGAGCCGATTGAACGCCGTGGCCAGAACCTGGTCCTGCGTGGGTTCGGGGAGCAGGTCGCCGGCGAGTTGCTCGGTGAGAAACTCGTCGAACGGCATGTTGTCATTCAGCGCGCGAACGACCCAGTCGCGGTAGGGCCACTGCGTGTTGAGCTGGTCGCTTTGGTAGCCGAACGAGTCGGCATAGCGGGCCGCGTCGAGCCAGGGCGTCGCGAAGTGCTCGCCGAAGGCGGAGCCGCCGAGGAGCCGGTTTACGGCTTCTTCGATCGCAGACTGAACGTCTTGTTCGGCGCGTTTCGTAAACTGCTCGATTTCCTCTACCGTTGGTGGAAGGCCCGTGAGGTCGAGGGTCAATCGCCGCAACAAACGCAACGGCTCGGCAGTGGCCGTTGGCTCGAATCCCTCCGCTTCGAGGCGCGCCAGGATGAAATGGTCGATCGGCTTGCGCGGCCAGGCCTTTTTTTTCACTTCCGGTCTAGGAACCTCGGCCGACAGCGATTGAAACGCCCAGTGCTCGGTCACCTTGGCGCCGTCGGCAATCCACGCTCGCAACAACGCCTTCTCCGCGGCGGTGAGCTTGAGGTGCGACTCCGGCGGCGGCATCCGCATGGCGGGGTCGTCGCTGGTGATCCGCGCGATCAGCTCGCTTTCGTCCGGCTCACCGGGCACGACGACGCTCGCAGTGAGGCCTTCGAACGTGTCGAGCCGCAGATCGGCCTCACGCCGTTCCGCGTCGGGCCCGTGGCAGAAGAAGCAGCGGTCGGACAGGATCGGGCGAATGTCACGATCGTAGTCCGGCGCCGCGGCCATCGACTCGGATGCGAGCAACATTGCGAGCACGGCGGAGAAGATCGTCCGCAGATGTCGCAGATGGGCGCAGATGGAAGTCATGGGAAAAGTGGCCGTCAATTCGATTCAATTCAAATTGGAATCATCTGCGTTCATCTGCGACATCTGCGGACAAATCCGAAACTACGCAAGAATCTCGGTGACGACGCGGGCGGGCTCGACCCCCGTCAGCTTTTGATCGAGACCCTGGGACTTGTAGGTCAGCCGAGAGTGGTCGAAGCCCAGTTGCCGCAAGATCGTGGCGTGCAGATCGCGGACATGGACCCGATCCTTGGTCACGTTGAATCCCAACTCATCGGTTTCGCCAAGTGAGAAGCCGGGCTTCACGCCGCCACCGGCCATCCACATCGTAAAGGCGTTGGGGTGATGATCGCGCCCGTCGGCGACGTCGGGATTCGCCTCGACCATCGGCGTGCGACCGAACTCGCCGCCCCAAATCACCAGCGTGTCGTCGAGCAGGCCGCGTTGCTTGAGATCGGTCACCAGCGCCGCGCTCGCTTGGTCGGTGCGCAGGCAATTCTTCTTGATGTCGGCCACCAGGTTGCCGTGTTGGTCCCACGCCTCGTGGAAGATTTCGACGAACCGCACGCCGCGCTCGACCAGCCGACGGGCCAGCACGCACGTGTTGGCGAACGACGGCACGGCCGGGTCGGCCCCGTACATTTTCAGAACGTGCTCCGGCTCGTCGGCCAGGTTCATCGCCTCGGGGGCGCTGGCTTGCATGCGGTAGGCCATCTCGAACGAATTGATCCGCGTCGCGATCTCGGGATCGCCGACCTGATCTAGATGCATGCCGTTGAGCTCGTTGATCGCGTCGAGCGAATCGCGCTGGAGCCGCTGGTCGACGCCGCGGGGGTTCGAGAGGTAGAGGACGGGGTCGCCGCTCGTGCGGAGCTGGCACCCCTGGTAGACCGTGGGCAAGTAGCCGCTGCCCCAGTTCGCGGGGCCGCCGCTGGGGCCCTTGGTGCCGGTGCTGAAGACGACAAACCCTGGCAGGTTCTGCGACTCGCTCCCCAGGCCGTAGAGCGTCCACGCTCCTAGACTCGCCTTGCCGAATTGTTGCGAGCCGGTGCTCATGAGCAACTGGCCGGGGGCATGGTTGAAGGCGTCGGTGACCATCGACTTCACGAAGCAGACGTCATCGACGATGCCGCCGAGATGCGGCAGCAGTTCGGAAACTTCCGCGCCGCACTGCCCGTGCTTCGCGAAGGTGAACTTGGGGCCAAGCAGCTTCGAGTTGGGGTTGATAAACGCGGCTCGGTATCCTTTGAGCAATTCCGGCGGGGGCAGCGTGCCGTCGAACTTGGCGAGCTGCGGCTTGTAATCGAAGAGCTCAAGATGGCTGGGGGCGCCGGCCATGAACAGGAAGATCACATTCTTGGCGCGCGCCGGGAAATGGGGCTGCTTCACCGCGAGCGGATTGAGCCCAGCCTTTGCGCTGGCGCGTGCCAACGGCGACGCGGCGAGCTGGTTTAGCGCGATGGCACCCAGGCCGACGCCGCATTCCTTGAGAAACCAGCGGCGGGCGAGCTGCCGCGGCTCGGCGTTTCGGTAAATGTGGTCTTGGCAGTTCATGGCACTCAATTCACGTTTGCGGGCGGAACGCTTATTCCTTCGTAATGGTCTCGTCCAAATTCAGCATGACCCGCGCCGTCGCGGTCCAGGCCGCTGCTTCGCCGGGAGTCAGGTCGGCGGGCAGCTTCGGCCGGCGTTG
>JANOIK010000314.1:0-3287 GCA_031407585.1 Planctomycetota bacterium
TTCCCGCTTGGCACCCTCGGGGGCATTTGGTAGTTTCCCCTTCACGCTCGCGGTCGAGGCCATGGCGGATGTGGGGTGGCGCCGAGTCCGAGCGCACTTGTCCCGAAGTGACCGAGGACGGCGTGGCTCCTCGCGATGGAAATTGGCTCGGCCGACTCAAAGGATGGGTCGGCTGCGGGAAACACATGATCGTCGCTCCGGGCGACGGGGTGAGCCTGGCTGCGCCCTACGCACAATTCGATCACAGGCCGACACGGAAGGAGGCCTCCATGAGCGCCGACTATAAGTCCTCGGACGTAAAATCATCGGACGTCAAGTCTTCGGACATCTCTCGCCCCGAAGCGATTCAAGCCGGCGGCAATCCGCCCGTGCGCGTCCACATTCGCTGGATGATCCGCCGCGATATGGCCGAGGTGCTCGACATCGAGCGCGCGAGCTTCGAGTTCCCTTGGTTCGAAGAGGACTTCATCCGCTGCCTGCGCCAGCGCAATTGCATCGGCATGGTGGCGGAGCATGGCGAGCGCGTCGTCGGATTCATGATCTATGAGCTGCACAAGACGCGGCTGCACATTCTGAACTTCGCGGTGGCGACCGAGTTCCGCCGTCGCGGCGTCGGCCGGCAGATGCTCGAGAAGCTCGTTGGCAAACTTTCGAGTCAACGCCGCACGCGGATCACGCTCGAAGTGCGCGAGACGAATCTTCCGGCGCAGCTCTTCTTTAAGAGCGCCTTGTTCCGCGCCGTCACGGTCCTGCGGGCGTACTACGAAGACTCGCCCGAGGACGCCTACTTGATGCAATTCCGGCACGCCCCGGACGACGAGCCGGCAACGCTGCCGATCAATCGCATCGACCGTTTGGCGGGCTAACCGTACACGAAGCTGCCAGCTTCGTTTCGGGCGGTGGACATTTCGGGTCCTAGGCGCGAAAGTAAGGACGCCGGCGCATCTCTTGCCGGCCTGTCCCTTGCTTGCACCTTCGCGCCTGAACGCCGCCCGCCATGCCCAACCATCTCGCCCACGAAACATCGCCCTACCTGCTTCAGCACCAGAACAACCCCGTGGACTGGCATCCCTGGGGCCCCGAGGCGCTCGCGCGCGCCCGCGACGAGAACAAGCCAATCTTCCTCTCGATCGGCTACTCGGCGTGCCACTGGTGCCACGTGATGGAGCACGAGAGCTTCGAGAACGAAGCGATCGCGAAGATCCTCAACGAGAAGTTCGTTGCCGTGAAGGTCGACCGCGAGGAGCGGCCCGATCTTGATCAGCTCTACATGAACGTGACGCAGATGATGACCGGCCGCGGCGGCTGGCCGATGAGCGTGTTCCTCACGCCGAGCCTCAAGCCGTTCTACGCCGGCACGTACTTTCCGCCGAGCGCGCGCGGGGGGATGCCGGGGTTCGACCAGGTGCTTCTGGCGGTGGACGACGCGTGGACAAACCGCCGTGATCATGCCGAGGACATGGGCGACCAGCTGGTCGCGGAACTGAAGAAGGCTGAGCAAGCGGCCGCGAGCGGGGACGTCGGCGAGCTCACACGCGAGTTGATCGACGGCGCCGTCGCGCACCTGTCGCGGGCGTTTGATTCCACGTGGGGCGGATTCGGCGGGGCTCCCAAGTTTCCGCATCCGATGGACTTGCAGCTTCTGCTGCGCCATTGGCATCGCACGGGCAAGCAACCGTCGCTCGACATGGTGAAGAAGACGCTCGACCGCATGGCGGCGGGCGGCATTTACGATCATCTCGGCGGCGGGTTCGCGCGGTACTCGGTCGACGCGAGTTGGCTCGTGCCGCACTTCGAGAAGATGCTGTACGACAACGCCCTGCTCGCGGCCACGTACGTCGAGGCCTACCAGGCGACCGGCGACGCCGACTACGCCCGCGTGGCCCGCGAGACGATCGACTATGTGCTGCGCGACATGACCGACCCGCTCGGCGGGTTCTACAGCACCGAGGACGCGGACAGTGAGGGCGAAGAGGGCAAATTCTATGTGTGGACGCCCGACGAGGTCGACGCGATTCTGGGCGACCATGCCGGCGCCGTGTTTGGTCGCGTTTATGACGTGACCGACGGCGGGAACTTCGAGGGGCACAACATTCTCAATTTGCCCAAAACGCTCGCCCAATCGGCGATGATCCTGGGCATGCCGGAGGAGGAGCTTCGCAAACAGCTTGCAGCTTCGCGACAGATGCTGTTCGCCGTGCGCGAGAAGCGCGTGCACCCCGCGAAAGACGACAAGGTGCTCGTGTCGTGGAACGGGCTGATGATCGACGCGCTGGCCCGCGCTGGCGCAGCGTTGGGCGAACCACGCTACACGGACGCAGCGGCGAAGGCGGCCGACTTCATCCGCGACAATTTGCAGCGGCCCGATGGACGGCTGCTGCACACGTGGAGGCGCAATCCTGAAAAAACAGGGGTCGCGAAGCTCGATGCGTACTTGGACGACTACGCGTGCCTGGCGAACGCCTTGATCTCGCTGTACGAGGCGACGTTCGACGCGACCCGGCTCGTGGAAGCGGCGCGGCTGGCCGATCTCATGCTCGCGCATTTCGCCGACCAGACAAACGGAGGGTTCTTCTACACGGCGGACGACCACGAGCAGCTCATCGCCCGGAATAAGGAGGTCGCCGACTCCAGCACGCCAGCCGCAAGTGCAGTAGCGGCGACGGCGCTCGTGCGGTTGGCCAAGCTCACGGGCAACGCGACGTACCAGTCCGCCGCGGAGAAAACTTTGGCCGCGGGAGTGAGCGTCATGCGGCAGGCGCCGACGGCGATGGGGCAGTCGCTCGTTGCACTCGATTTTCATCTCGGGCCAACTTACGAGCTGGTGTTCGCGGGCAATCTTGGCGTTGCGGAAGCCGCGGGAGCCGTCGCCGAGGCGCGGCGGCAGTTTTTCCCTAACCGCGTCGTCGCGGCGGCACAGGCGGGCGAGTCGCCGCCAGAGTTGCTCGCGCCGCTGTTGGCCGGCAAGAATGCGGAGGCGAAGACGCTCACGCTTTATGTGTGCGAGGGCTTTACCTGCCAGGCGCCCGTCGTCGGGCCGGCGGCCATCGCGACCAAGCTCGCGGCGTTGCCGCGCAAGTGACCCGATGCCGCATCGCTACTTCACGCCGACGCCGATTGCCGCGGACGCTATCACGCTTGATGGCGCCGAGGCGCATCATCTGCTGCACGTGCTGCGCGCCTGCGCCGGCATGGGCGTCGTGCTGTTCGACGGCTCGGGATGCGAGTTCGACGCCGAGGTAACGAAGTGCGGCCGTGCGACCGTCGAGTTGGCTGTGCGTGAACGA
>JANOIK010000332.1:0-3273 GCA_031407585.1 Planctomycetota bacterium
CGGTGACGATGCTCGACGTCGGCACGCTGCGCATGAAGCTGAGCGCGAGAAGCGACGCCGAGGGGAAGGGCAGGGGGGCGCCGCAGGTCGATGATCTGGAGCTGCTCGTTCGCGGCGGCGTTTCGCAGATGATCGCCCAGTTGCGGCGCTCGTTTACGTTTGGATCGCCCGAGGTGGTGATCGAAAACGGCGAGACGCTGCTCGCGGTGGTGGGGCGGTGGCGTTCCGACGCGCTGAAACGCGATTGGCCGGCGCTCGATGCGACGTCGCCAGGCGGCTGGCCGGAGCAGCTTCCCCACCACGTGCTGCTGAAGGTTGGCCGGCAGGATTTGTTCCCGCGGTCGATCGAATACCGCCGCGCCGCGGACGCGGCGCTGGTCGACGGGGCGGACTCGTCGGACGATCCGCTGGCCCGCTACGAGTTCTTCGACGTGAGCTGGACCACGAATGTGCCGGAGCGGATGTTTGAGTTCTCGAGCGTGGATCTCGATTGGCGCGATGTGACGGATCAGGTGTTTCAGGAACTGATGCCGCCGGAAGCGGAGCCTGCGGTGATTGCTGACCGCGGGGAAACTCGGCAGCAATGAATCTTAGAGAAGTTGTTACACCACGACGGCACAACGACACGACGAAACACAAGAGAACCGCTGATAAACGCTGATGAACGCTATTAAGAATTGATGGCAGAAGTATCTTCTTAATCCCCATCAGCGTTTATTAGCGTCCATCAGCGGTTTTCCCCTATCCCCGCATCTTTCTCTTCGTCGTGCCGTCGTGTCGTCGTGGTAAATCCTCCGACGTTTTCTGTCACGAGCCGCCAACTCGGAAGCGGAAGTCGCGGCGGGCGAGTTCGGCCGCGGCCATAAGCGCGGCGACCATGCCGCTGGCTTCGGCGGTGCCTTGCCAGGCGCGATCCCACGCCGTGCCGTGCGCGACGCTCGTGCGGATGATCGGCAGCCCCAGCGTGATGTTCACTGCCCGGTGCATGCCGAGAAGTTTCAGAGCGATGTGTCCCTGATCATGGAACATGGCGACGACCGCGTCGAACTCGCCGTCGCGCGCTCGCAACATGAGCGTGTCGGCCGGGTGCGGACCGGCCGCGGCGATGCCGTCCGCTCGCGCCAGCCCCACTGCCGGGGCGATGATGCGCGTCTCTTCGTCGCCGAAGAGATTCTCCTCGCCCGCGTGGGGGTTGAGGGCGCACACGCCGATTTGCGGCGTCTCGACGCCGAAGCCGTTTTTCATCACCGCGTGGGCCAGCCGGCACTTCGCGGCGATCAGCGCGGGCGTGAGCTGCGCGGGCACGGTGCGCAGCGCGCAGTGGAGCGTCGTATGCACCACGCCCAGCCCGGCCCGCGATTGCGGCAGCTCGGCCTTGGGCAGGTAGAGCATCATCGCGAAGTCTTCGACGCCGCAGAGCTCGGCCAGCAGCTCGGTGTGCCCCGGGTAGAGTTGCCCCGCGGCGTGTAAGGCGCTTTTGCTCAGCGGCGCCGTGACGATGCCCGCGAACTGCCCCGCGAGCGTGCGCCGCGTAGCGAGCACGACGGCCTCGTACGCGGCATGGCCGGTGCGGGCATCGACCTTGCCTAGCGGCGCGTCGAGCACGTCGTCCGACCCCACGGGCAGGCAGGGAATGTGATCGGTCGCCGAGGGATCGAGCCCCAGTTGCGAGATGGTCGTCACCGAGTCGATGGCGTCGACCGTCGCCGTCGAACCGATGAGTGCGACCGCCCGCCGCACGACTTCGGGATGCCCCAGCACGACGGGCCGGCAGCACTGATGCACGCGCGGGTCGGCCCACGCCCGCACCACAACCTCGGGCCCGACGCCGGCGGCGTCGCCGAGCGTCACAGCCAGCAGCGGTTTTTGGATCGAGTCGGACACGGCAGGCGTGGGGCCTTAGCGGACGAGGCCCGCGGGAGGAGCAGGGCAGGGCGGTTCTAAGATGAGAAGACTCCGGTGATTCTAGTCTAGTGCATCGTACGCCCTCGGCAACGCCTGCCGCGGCTCGCACGGTTGGCGTAGAATGAGGATTCCCGCGCGACGGCGGCCGGCAATGCCATGTCAGCACACTCCAACGAAAGTTTGATTCTCGCCTACCGGACGGCCGACAGCGTGGAAGCGCGCTCGTTGGCCGCGGAGCTCGAAGACGCCGACATCGAGACGCAGATCGTCGGCGACTTTCGCGACGCGTACTCGGGGATGCTCGTCGGCAGTATGGCCGATAAGGAGATTTGGATTTCCGACAAGCACCAGTCCGCGGCGGAGAAAATCGTGAGGGAGTGGCGACGCACCTACCACCCGAAGGATTTGGAACCCGTCAAGGAATTCCAGTTCTCGTTGCGCGCGGCGCTCGTCGCGCTCACGGTCGTGGCACTCGGTTTCGGGCTTTACCAGGTCAGTCCCACTCTGTTCGTCATTGCATGCAACGTGACGCCGTTTGTGCTGTTCGCAATCTACGCCTTCAAGCGTTTGCGACGCGGACGCAACGATGACGATGAGCCTCTTCCGGGCCAACGAGCGGACCAAGGAACATGACGCGCATTCTGCCCACGCTGGCTTCGTTCTCGCTCATGCTGTTCGCCGCGGCGATTGCCATGGGGCTTGCCATTGGCGATTTGTACGCCTCGCCGCTGGCCGAGGCGACGCTCCAGTGGCGCACGCGGCACATGCTCACGGGCATTGCCGCGGCACTGGCCGTGACGTTCGTCGAGTGCATCGTCGTCACGTACTTCGTCGGCACGGGCCGCTGGTGCAAGGAAGTGACCGAGACCTATCAACTGCCGACAGCCGATCTGGCGGAGAGCAATCGGCTGAAGCGGCGCACGTTTCCGCTGGCGCTCGTGGGGATGCTGACCGTGGTGGGGGTGAGCGCGCTGGGCGCCGCGTCGGACCCTGGCACCGGCCGACCTGGGACAGCCGATATGGCGACATGGCATCTGGCGGCGAGCTTCGGGGGATTTTGCATCGTGGCGTGGACGTATTTTCGGGCGTGGCTCAACGTGGCCGAGCAGCAGGCGGTGATTTCGCGGATCGTAGCGCAGGTCGGGCGGATTCGGGCGGAGATGGGGCTGGATGACGCGCCTGTATTCGGAGAGGCGGCACGTGTACCCACTTCATCACCCCTCCCCTAACCCCTCCCCCTCAAGGGGAGGGGAACGGAGAAGTCATTCTCTTGTGATCCTCCGGCCCCCTCCCCTCGGCGGGGTGGGCTGGGGAGGGGGGATGCGGCGGGTCCACGCTTCGCAATTCTTTAAACTGCCTCGCTACTCC
>JANOIK010000354.1:0-2262 GCA_031407585.1 Planctomycetota bacterium
GCCGGCGACGGTGAGCACATCGCGCCGCGTGGCGAGCGGGAGGGCCTGGTTGAACTGGATCTCGAGCTTCGAGGTGGTGTTCATCGACAGGGAGCCGATGCTGAGGCTGCCGATGGGGAAGCCGGTGGCGGCCGACGGCGAAATGGTGGCCCCGTTCTGCATCAGGACTTGCCCCGCGAGCGCGCCGTCGCCCGCGAGTCGAGCGCCGGTTGCGACGGTGACGGTTCCGGTTCCTGTGCCGGAGCCGCTCGTGTTGTTGACGGAGAGAACTCCGCCGGAGATCGTCGTTCCGCCCTGGTAGGTGCTGGCGCCCTTGAGGCTGAGCGTGCCCGTGCCCGACTTTTCGAGGAAGGCGGCGGGGAACGCGCCCGCGATGGGGCCGGTGACTTCCAACTCGATTGCGGCGGACGAATCTTCGGCGAAGAAGATGGCCTGCGTAATGTTGAGCGTGATCTGGGCGGCCGAGATGCGCGACGTGCTGGAGGAACTGCCTGAGCGATTGACCGACGCGCGGAGCTCGAGCGCGCCGGCGCCGAGGTCGACTTCGGCAGAGTCTTGAAGGGCGAGTTGGCCGACGACGGTCAGGAGGCCTCCGGTGCTCTGCACGCGGCCGTCTGAGGATAAGATGACCTGCCCGACGCCTTCGCTCTTGCCGTTGAGGTTGGCAACGCCGCTGTTGGTAACAGTGATTTGCGCGGTGACCGCGTTGGGGACCTGGTCGGAGGCGTCCCAGCGAACGGTCCCGCCAAGGATCTGCAAGTTGCCGGCGATGGCAGCGACGGAGGATTTGGAGAGGACGAGCGTGCCCTGAGTTACTCGAACGGCGCCGCTGTGCGTGTTGGCGGCGGTTCCGTCGAACGTGACTTCATGGGGCGCCTCGATGGTGAGCAGGCTGGAGCCGCTGATCGCGCCATTAAAGGTCATGGGCCCGCTGGTGGCGCGCCATACGCGGCTGTCGCCGGCGACGGCGACGGCGCTGTCGAACGTGACCGTGCCTGTGCCGTTGTGGGTGATGTCGTCGACGGTGAGCTGATCGCCGTTGATGCTGTAGTTGCCGGCGCCCTGAAAGGTGATGGAATCGATGGACCAGGGTTGATTGAGGTTGGGGTTGTCGCGCGGCGTGTCCGGCATGATCACGTCGGCCGTACCGTCGCTCGTGGGGATCGCGCCGTCTTGCCAGTTAATGGGGTTGTTCCAGTTGTTGGCGATGCCGAGGACGGCGGGCGAGTTACCGGTCCAAGTGAAGGTGTCGGCGACGGCGCTCTGCGTGGCGAGAACCGCAGCTATGCCGAGTAGCGCGACGAACCTCGCTCGGCGCGGACAAGTCGACCGAAAGACGATTCGATGATGAAGTCGCATGGAAGCCCCTGGACCGGAGCGCGGCGCCATGTGCGGGCCGCGCGAAAGAAGAATGCAGGCCGATGCAGTCTAGAAAGGGGCGTCGGGGACTGCAAATTTTCGGGCGGTGAATCCAGGCGGGAACGGGGAATGGGCCGCGGAGGAACGCGGATTGGGCGGATTTCCGGGGATGTGGAAACGAGCCGAGCGTCTACGCCGCAGGCAGCGGGCCGGCGGCGACTAGCTTCTTGAGTCGTGAGTCGACCGTCAGATTGAGACCTTCAAGCGAGCGCGCTCCGAGGAGGAGCAGGTCGCAGGGCTCGGCGAAGACGATTTCGTCGACCGTGAAGGTGTTCTCAACGTACACGATGGCGAAGCCGACGGAGCGGGTAATCGTCGTGCCATTCGCCATCACGAACTGTAGATCTTTCTTCTCACGTTCAATGCCGATCTGCTCAAGCGACGTCGCGGGAATCCACGTGTACTCGCTGCCTGTGTCGACGAGAAGCCGGTCGAACGCGACGGACTTGTCGCGATCGATGAGACTGGCAATGCGGCACGGAACGGAGAAGGTACCCATAAGTTGACCTCTGTCGTCAATTATAGCGTGGAGATGTGACGACAGGAAACAATGCCGGACCGCGACCGCTGGTCGCGGTTTTATGGGCGAGCGCGCTATTCGTCCGTGACGCAGCCTTCGCTCGCGCTCTTCACGTTCTTGATGTACTTGTAGAGCGTGCCGCGGGTGGCTTTGAACGGCGGGGCTTTCCACGCCTTCTTGCGCTTCGCGAGCTCCGCGTCGGTGACGTCGATCGTGATGAGGTTCTTCTCGGCGTCGAGCGTGATCTTGTCGCCGGTTTTTACCAGCGCGATGGGGCCGCCGCATTGCGCTTCGGGGGTGACGTGGCCGACGATGAAGCCGTG